>JBCCFC010000165.1:0-15233 GCA_039029935.1 Chloroflexota bacterium | reverse complement strand
TATGTAAAAAGACCTGCATCTTTCTGGATGCAGGTCTTTTTGTTTTAGCCATTCCACAGAAATATATAGTTTGTGTGGAATAGACTTAATACCCCGTCAACTAAGTCTTTCGGGGTTTTTACACTGGCAAAACACCGAAAAACTTAGTTGACGGGGTACTTAATCCGTTGTTGTAACTAAGCCAGCGGCGACTGCTTCCGAAACTGCGCTGGTGTCGTGTTTGTCAAATGGCGAAACCAACGCGAAAACGAAGTGGCATCCTTGAAGTAGAGTCTATCCCCAATTTCATTGATGGGCGCATTGGAGTGAATCAACAGCCGTTTGGATTCCAACAGGAGCCGCCGCTGTAGCATCTGCTTTGGCGTTTCTCCCGTCGTCTCACGGACCGATTTGACGAGATGGTTGGTGGTGACACTCAATAGCTCGGCATAGTCGCTGACCTGCCGTCGGTCTACATAGTGCTGTTCCAGTGAGCTTTGAAAGGCGCGGGTCAATCGAATCGCAGCATTAGCGTAGTTTGGTTTCATAGATTCGGGTAGCAGATAGGCAGTTTCAGTCAGTGCAGTCTGCAAATAGGATGTGGCAATCGGTTCCCAGCCGGGGACACGAGCATCAAAACGCGATAGAGCGACGTTGAAGAGATGCTCAAAAACATCAAATTTTTCAGGCGAGACAGGATATATCGGGGCTTGGTTGGTATTGTCAAAAGGCAAGATGGTCAAAAACTCAGGAATAGTTTGGGTGAGGACGACGGGACGGAAGCCAAAAATCATAATGCGACAGTAATCCTCACCTGTGATGTAGGCGTGTAGTTGTCCGGGCGAGATAAAAATAAGTGTCCCTGTCTCCAATTCATAACGTTTAAAGTCGCTAAAAAAGTCACATCGCCCCTCATTCATCCACACAAATTCATAGAAATCATGACGATGCATGTGTTCCGCGTCACGGTGGCTTATCTCGCCCGAACGTGCCACAAAAAGGTTGGCGTCGCCTGTCGGGGAGGCAAACTTTGCGGGAAAAGGCTGCATTCGCTCGTCATAAACCATACGTCTGTCCTAAGTGAGTCGGTCTTCGGTAAGTCTGTAGGTCGGTGAATGGCTTGCACCGACTACCGACTCACCGACTACCGACTCACCGACTACCCGCCTACTGAGTCAAACGTCGGCTTCAACGCCGGATACAGCCCACGATACAACGCATACGCCTCTTCATATTGTGCAGCCGCCTCTGCATTGGGTGAAGTATTGCCCGTGATACGAATCACTTGGTCACAGGCGGTATCTACATCGGGCCAGATGCCAGCACCGACACCTGCCAACAGAGCCGCGCCATAGGCGGCACCCTCGGTCGTGTTGACTGTCACCAACTCACTATTGAGCACATCGGCGATAATCTGCCGCCACAGTGGACTCTGCGCACCACCACCGGAGATGCGTACCTGTTTGAGTTCCGAAACACCGACATTTTTGACCAGTTCAAAGCCATCACGCAGCCCAAAGGCGACCCCTTCGAGGACCGAGCGTGTCATGTGGGCGTGGGTATGGCGCACGGTCAAGCCGACAAACGCACCCCGTGCCAGTGGGTCTGGATGGGGTGTGCGCTCACCTGTGAGATAGGGCAGGAAGAGCAGACCGTCGCTGCCAATGGATACATTTTCTGCAGCTACGGTTAACTCGCCAAAATCAACACCAGGGGCCAACGTATCACGGAACCAGCGTAGACTGCCTGCTGCCGAAAGCATGACGCCCATCAGATGCCAACGGTTTGGCACCGAATGACAGAAGGCATGAAGGAGGCCGTCCGGTTCAATGAAGGGTTGATCGACCGATACAAAGACGACGCCCGATGTCCCCAAGGTCAACGCGGCGACACCTTCTTTGACCGCACCGACACCAACTGCCTGTGCGGCCTGATCACCACCACCCGCCATGACAGGTGTCCCCTCACGCAGTCCAGTCGCCTCTGCTGCCGCCGCCGAGATATGCCCTGTGATGTCAGGCCCTTCATGCGTTTTGGGCAGATACTCGGTGGGAATCTCTAATGCGTCTAGTACAGGCGTAGACCAATCACGTGTTTTCAAATCGAGCAGTGATGTGCCCGCAGCCCCAGCGCGGTCGGCGGCATACTCGCCCGTCAGACAGTAGCGCAGGTAATCTTTGGGCAGCAAAATCTGGCGGGCTTTGGCGTAAATCTCCGGCTCCTCATCACGCACCCACAAAATCTTGGGCGCCGTAAAGCCCGTCAAGGCATCGTTGCCTGTGTACTCGATTAGCTTGGCTTTACCGATCCGTGCGCGCATATCATCACACTGTTTGGCCGTGCGTTGATCATTCCACAGGATTGACGGGCGCAACACATCACCCGCCTCATCCAATAACACCAACCCGTGCATCTGCCCCGTCAAGCCAATGCCAACGACGTCGCTGGCGTCAACGCCTGTGTCAGCCAGCACCTGACGAACGCTATGAATGGTGGCATCCCACCACAGTGCAGGGTCTTGCTCCGACCAGAGTGGGTAGGGTGTTTCAAACCCATAATCCTTGGCCGCAACGCCAATGACATTGCCTGTCTCGTCGCATAACAGTGCTTTGGTGGCGGTTGTTGATGTGTCAATTCCTATTGTGTATGGCATGGTATTTCTTGTCCTTTGTGTGTAGTAATAATCTTTGGCAAAACCGTAAAAGTTATACATGGTCGAAGTCCATCGCCCTACAAGGACGGTCTACGAGTCATGAGGCTCTCTGAAGTAGCCGTCCATTCTGGGCGGGATGCTTGCTGCGGCTCGTGACTCTTACTCTTTTGCGTTTTTGCTAGTTAGCATAATCATATAAAGCCTGACTATCTTCGAGTGCATCCCCCCCCGCATCCGCAATGCCAATCAGGGGTTCTAAACTCTCAACAGAGTTCCAAACAACGAACGAGGAAGAAACATTTGCACTTATACCCTCATCAAAATTTATCTCAACATCGGATTCTCTTAGACTGTCTGGCAACCATTTCCTCAACTTTTGCATCAAAGCGACTAGCACTTGGAGTTGTTCGGCTATCGATAATCGTGTCACTACATTAAATGCTTCCTGCCAAGGTGCAACTTGTGTTGTCATAATTCACCCTCCAACAAAATAAACAAACCATTGATTGAATCCCCATTATACCATAAAAATCCGTTCAATTACGCAAGCTACGAAAATTACGCAATACAGGCCACGCAACCATCAACCCCAACACAACAAGCATTCCCCACGATATTATTGCACCAGTCCGCCGCGCAGGTGTCGTACCCATGCGAATTAGCACCTCATGTTCATTGCCATCTGCGGGTACATCCACCTCAACCAATCCGTGTGGGTTCGAGACACGATGCTCAATACGTGTACCATCAACCCATACCTGCCAACCCGGAAAGTAGAAAACATGAATTTGGACAGTCGCTGTTCCATCGCCTCCGTTGACTCGAAGACGACCTCTCATACTCGACCCACGACTCTCCTGCCAGAGAACTTCGCCGTCCCCATCAGCAATGGCAAAGCGAGTGAGTTCAGTCGTACGACCACGTTGGTCCGTATAGGTCTCAGCCGCATACTCAGCCGTCATCGGTGATGTTTGGAAGGGTTCCTGCACCCATTGGGTATAGGCGATCATGTCAGGGTGTTCTTGTTCAAAGCGGAAAATGGCGCGGCCATCTTCACGCCAGTCTTCAACAGGTTGTAGATTGGCACCGATATAGGAGTAGCTGGCAAAGATGACAAGCAGTAGAAAGACTAAGCCACCTGCGCCTGTGTCATTGTCTATCATCCATGTTGACAGTCGGTAGATCACCAAGCCCGTCAACGCGCTAATGCTAAATATTGCCAATGACAGTAGCCGCCAAGGGAATTGGATCACTGCTAAGGGGGTGAATGTTTCCCAAACGGTTGATGAAAGCGGTGTTATCATCCAGACAAGCAAGAGGGTTGCAAGGAGTAGATACAGTATCGTTCCAGAGACCGAGTTTTTGGTAAAATCTCGATTTATACGGCTAATTGACGACAGCCCCCCAAACCCTGCAACGAGGACAAAAAATGCGGCCATGACACCGATCTGAAAGCTCATGCCATCATTAACACCTGTCGGGTCATCAGAAAAGCCAAAGCCCCACACAGGGTTGAGAAATTGTCCTAGATAGACGAAGTGGTTGCGGAAATTGTAGGTGTCGGTGACATAGACTTGCTGTTCGAGCAGTGGGCCTTCAACCAGCAGGGGGAATAGGAAGCAGGCGTAGAGTAGTAACGATGCGATGCCTGCGCCGCCAGCAAGCAGTGCTTGGGACATGAACGCTCGAAAGGATTTGAGGTTCATGAACAATTTAAACAGAACGAAGAGGACAATGAATGGCGCGAATGAGAGCAAAGCAAAGGTGTGGGTGAGTAACGTACCTGCCAGTGTTAAGGCGGCGATGGCAAAACGTCTTTGCCATCCTTGGATTATCCCCTGTGAGATGAGTCGATCAAAGGCGATAAACACCCAAGGAAACCATGCAAGGAGCAAGGTGTCGTTGAGTGCAGCGCGTACATAGATGCCTACGAGGTGATAGGGAATGTATATATAGAGTATACCTGCGGTGATGCCTGCGAGATGGACGATATGTGAGGCATCTCTCCCAGAAAGGGGTGAATGATGTTTGAGTTGAGGAAAATCGTTTGCCCCCCTTTCTGGAAGACCTTCCGCCCAATACACCACCAAACGGTACATTCCCCATCCACTCAGCAAAAAGCCTACTGCCCATGCCCATTTTGCGGCCAGCGTATACCCCGCGCCCAACAGCACAAATAGTTCAGCAAAGTAAAAACCCAACGGTGCTTGAATGATGAAGGTAGGATAGCCGTATCCTTGAATATGGTGCATGGCCCAGCGCGGCCACAAGGCTCCATCTCGCAGGCTGGCGTCAAACATGCTGAGATAGAACACGCTGTGGCGTCCGTCGTGGGCATCGTAGAAATAGCCTGGTGCAAAGAGTGGTGCAATGGCGGGGATGGTGAGCAGAAAGAGCAGAATCAGATAGGGATTGATTCTGAGCCATTTGACAGATTTTTGGTTTATGGCTGCGAGTATATTCATCCCCAAAGAGTCCCATTCTTCACGTCGTTCAGTAGCCGGTTGACTTCTGCCAAAGTTTTGAAGGTTGATGCTTTCATGCCAATGACCCGTACGTCGTTCATATCCAACTGGCGTATCTGTTGTTTCACCAGCGGAATGGTGCGTGCGTTCATGCTCAAGCTCTCGACCCCTAGCGAAACCAGCACTGGCGTCATGTCGATGTCACCAGCCAACTCACCGCAAATGCTAATTTGTTTTGTGCCATTGTATCGCCTGTCCTGTGCAATTTCGGTGAGCAAATCAAGTACACGCAGAATGGCCGGATGACGTGCATTCACAAGACCAGACACAGTAGGATTGCCTCTGTCAGCGGCAAACATGTACTGTGTGAGGTCGTTGGTGCCGACGCTCATAAAATCAACCAAATCCATAAACGGGCGGGGACTTGCGGCAACGGACGGAACTTCAACCATCATGCCGACATCCGTATTGACATCAACGGAAACGCCTTCATTGGTGAGTTCCGTGTATACATTCGAGATAATTGCACGAGCAGCACTCAATTCATCTAATGTGCTGATCATGGGGAACATGATCTTGATGTTGCCATGCATCGTGGCGCGCAGAATTGCCCGTAGCTGCGGTCGGAAGATTTCGGGTGTATCCAGACAGAAACGGATGCCCCGCCAGCCCAAGAATGGGTTCTCTTCGTGACCAAAGGGCAAATACGGAATGGGCTTATCCCCGCCGACATCCAATGTGCGAATGGTCAGTGGACGGTTGCCTAATGCCTTGGCCACTGTCTTATAGGCATGATATTGTTCCTCTTCGCTGGGTGCATTATCCCTGTCCATAAAAAGGAATTCGGTACGGAACAGCCCGACACCCTCTGCGCCATTGTCCAACGCGGCGTAGACATCCTCGACGCGGGCGATGTTGGCAAGCACTTCGATGCGGCGTCCATCACTAGTGTAGCAGAGTTCATGCTTGGCACGATTGGCCTCGGCTTGGGCGGTCAACCATGCAGTGCGCGTTGCTGCCAATGTCGTCTGCGTCGGTTCATCCGGATCAACCCACACGATTCCTTGGCCGCCATCTAATGCTACCTGTTGCGCACTTGACAAAATACCTATCGCCCCATGCACACCCATCACCGTTGGGATGCCTGCTGACCGTGCTAAGATCGCCCCATGTCCGGTTGCACCGCCTTGCTCAGTCACAATGCCAAGGATATTGTCAGATTGTGACAGTTGTGCAGCCAGTGAGGGTGTCAGTTCTTCGATGACCAAAATGGCAGGTTCGGAGAGATTCAGGTCAGCGGGTTTGACATCAAGGAGTTGACGCAAGACACGCTCGCCAACGTCAACCACATCATCACCGCGCTCGCGCAGATAGCTGTCCTCTAGCGCACGATATTGGGCGGCCAATGCTTGATAGATCTGTTGCCATGCGGCCTCAGCGTTCAGATGTTGTGCCTCAATCAATGTCTTGGCTGTATTAACAAATTCTTTGTCTTGCAACATGAGGATATGTGCGTCAAAAATAGCGGCATCGGCTATATTGTGGCTCAGTGCGGCCTTGAGTTGACTTAATTCGACCTGTGTAACTTCAATGGCAGCATCGAGGCGGCTCTGTTCACGGATCGAATCTTCAATGTGTTGTGATTCAATTGCTGGTGATTGGGCATAAGGTTGGTACACAAAGACGGGGCCAATGGCAATGCCCGCACAGACAGCAATTCCTTGTAGTTGTCCCGATGGCGTCATGTTTGTTGGTGGTGGCGTCTGTGCTGTTGACACAGGCTCTGTCATATTAAGCGGATCGCCCAGATTATCCGCAACCAAGGATTTTATTGCTGCCAATACCTGTGCGGCGTCGGGTCCCTGCGCTGTCACCTGCACCCTATCGCCCTGGCGCGCCCCCAAAATCGCCACTTGATTGATGCTGCTGGCATTGGCACTACGCCCCGACGACTCGACTTCGAGCGCAACCTTGGCATCAAAGTCGCTGACCAATGCGACGAGCTTGGCGGCTGGCCGTGCATGAAGCCCTAGCGCATTGGGGATTGTGATGGTGCTCGACTGCACTGGTTCATCTGCGGAAGGAGCGGTTTCTGCGGTGGGTGGATGCACTGCGGTTTCATCACTGGGGCCAAAGCGTAACACGGGCTCTAGCTGCTCTCGCTTTGCAGTCAACGCGGCCTGCGCTTCGGCATAGACGCGCTCAATCGAACTGCCCGTCATCGCCTGGACCGCTGCCGCCATAACACCTTCCACAAGCGGCGCCTCACAAAGATAGATGTCGGCCTGCTGCTCTTCATCCAAAAACTCCACCGCGGCCTCGGCACTCATGAGCGCGCTACCCAAGTCCATCAGCACCAACACACCATCCTCGCTGTAGACCGACTCTATGGCCTCCATGACAAACATCGGGTCTGTGCCGATGGGTTCATCAGGGTTGTCTGTGCCGCCCGCGGTGGCAATCGGCACACGGTCCTGTACCATCTGCTGTGCCAGTTCGCAGACACCCTCCGCTAATTTTTTGCTGTGTGAAACAATGACAATACCAATCATAGGCGGTAGTATACGTTTCTGAGACGGAGTTGTCAATTTAATCGGCTTGGTTGATTGAATCAACCACTTGTATAATCATGGCTATGAACATACAAAATCGACCGACACAAGAACGAATCAACACTGTCAGCCCGATTGAGGCAGACGAACTTGCCAAACTGGAGCGTCGTTATCGCCAGAGTCTGATTCATCAGTTTGAGAAATTAACATTTCGTGGCATTGCTTCATCCAATCGACCCCAGGAGAAATACATTGAACTGCCATTAGAAGATGTCTATGTCGAATTGAAAGCCATTGCCGACATTCCAGAGGCGGCGGATACCTACAGCGCAGATGAACGACGCTTTATGTGGGAAGCCGAGCAGACGGGACTCAATGAAGTCGATGAGACGCGGGCGCAGTTGGACGTGATGCGGTATGAACGGTGGCGTGCTGAGGCGAGAGAGGAACAGGGACAAAACCGTGAAAATGAAGATACAAAGGTGCGCTTGGAACGACGATCTATCCATGAAATCGTGGCCGACCAACCGCATACAGGCTTGGTGATTTTGGGCGATCCGGGGTCGGGCAAGACGACGCTATTACATTATTTGGCCTTGACCTATGCAAAACGGGCGGAGGCAAGCCCCGCCCCTATCGTAAAATTCGTTTGTAGGGGCGCACCCTTGCGGTCGCCCAAGTCTGATACCAGTGCCTCCGCTCTCCTCCCTATCTTTGTTCCTTTTGCCGCCTACGATGATTATCTCCGGTGCCACCCATCAGGTATTTCGCTCGAAGATTTCCTGGCCGTCTACTATAAAGCGTGGCGCAATTTCTCTGGGCTAGAACCGCTCTTTCAGCAGGCATTACAGGAAGGACGCGCCTTGCTCTTGCTTGACGGCCTCGATGAAGTGTTAGAAACAGCGACGCGCCAGCACGTGGCCGAACAAGCAGAAACATTGCTTCGACAGGCATTGCAGCGAGGCAATCGCGCCGTTGTCACGAGTCGCGTCGTGGGCTATCGTGAAGCCAGCCTATCAAGCGATCTACAGCATGTCACCGTCTTAGATTTTGGGCGTACTGAGATTGATCTCTTTGCGACCCAATGGTGTCGTGCCTATGAAGCATTCCTCGAAGGGGGGATAACTGAGGCAACATTGGCACGGGCAGCGCAAGAAAAACAAGCACTGATTGACGACGTTGGACACAATCCGAGCATTGAACGGTTGGCGTCAAATCCTTTCTTGCTTGTGCTGTTGGCAATTTTACGACGCCAACGAGGGTTTCTACCATCACAACGCACGGCATTATATGAATACTACGTAGAGCTTTTTCTCGACCACTGGGAACTCAACCGGAGTCAGGATGCTCGTCAAATAATGCCGACACGTTTTGACCGTGCGAAGGCTATGTCCTATCTGACCGAGTTGGCGTTCTGGTTACACACAAATCGCCCTAGCGGAACGGTCAACCGCCAAGATTTGGTCCAAGTGCTATCAAGGATTGCAAGCCGCTGGTTTTCCGAATCTAGCGATGAACGTCAAATCATTGTAGACGAGTTCCTCTACGACATGCGCCATTTTGCAGGCTTGTTGGCGGAACGGGGGCGTGATGCCTATGGTTTTTTGCATCTCACATTTCAGGAGTACTTTGTCGCCAAAGCATTGATAGAGATGCCATTCAGTGAACGATGGGTCTACATACACCAAAATCTACATAACCCACGCTGGCGTGAGCCGATTCTGCTCTGTGTTGGTGCGTTGGCGCAAACAGCGGCCAAGTCCACAGAAGCAAACCAGCTAATGGAAGCCATTCTTGCGGCAGAGAGCGAGCATGAGGCGATTCTGCACCGTGATCTATTGCTTGCCTCATCCATCATGGCCGACGATGTACCATTGCCCACGTCGCTGTATGATTTGCTCTACCATCAACTCACCCCACTGTTAGACGCCGCCATACCCACTGTGCAAAACGCCGCCATGACAGCGATGGCGCATCTAGCCCGTTTGCAGTACCAACCAGCGAGAGCGATACTACACCAACGCCTCCAGAATACAAATCTACGTGGACCCGTTATTCACAATTGCCTTCCACTATTGTCATCGCCTTTGGGGGATGAATTCTGCCGGATACTATGCGACTATCTCCATAAAGATGAACCGCAGCTTGCCATCGATATTCTCAGAGTATTGCAGCATTTGGTGATGCAAAATCTCTTTGTACGTCATGAATTGGTCGGCAAGCTGGACAAACTTGGCTATGGGGATGCGCAAGATGCACTCATTTATGTCTTAGCACCAACGGTCGAGATTGACCAAACTGTGCGTGATGCCTTTCTGAAGCTCTTTGATAGACTTCATCCATTTGGCGATTTGAGCTATGGGTTTGTGGCGACCACGTTGTCACCGTTGGTGGAGAGAGATGAGGTTGTCTGGGATACCTTCTTTGCGCAATTGACGCACGAAGACGAGGATTCGCGCCGACATGCCTTAAACGCGCTCGCACCCCATGTCAAAACCAACCCCACAATTCGGACACGTATCATAGAGATGCTTGCGGATGACGAACCCGCAATCGTCGCCGTGGCAATTTCGTCGCTGGGTCCACTAGCAGAGACAGATGAGCATATCCGTACAACCCTCATTCAAATGCGCAATCATGAGGATCATCACTATCAAGAGGCGTTGATTGAAGCATTCTCTTCTCATCTCTTGCGGGATGATGATCTGCTTGAGTATGTGATTGGCAAACTTGAGCATGACCATCCTAGCGTTCGTGAAGTTGCAATCCGATCATTGTCACCACTGATCTTGGTCCAATCTAATCCATCTGCAATGGCTATTCGAGCAAAATTTCTCGGCATCTTGGACAATCCTAGCTTTTATGGCATCAGACTCCTAATAATGAAAGCGTTAGCGTCATACCTTGAGCAATCCGACCCGATTGACGAGGAAATTCTTCGGAAATTTATGGCGTTATTACAAGATTATAATGCCTATATTCGAGAAGCTGCGATAGACGCACTTGCGCCCTTTATGTCTGGTAATGAGGTCATACGAGATGCGATTCTGCCGATGCTGGATGATGAGGAGCCAAGTGTGAGCAAAGCAGCCGCCAATGCGCTATCGCCTCTGCTTGATACACAGGGCGCTCTCTGCAACCAGGTCCTTCAGAGGCTTGATGACATCGACAAAAATATTCGAGCAGAAGTGATAGAAACCTTTGCACCGCTGTCACAAGCGGATGATTATATCCGCACAGCGTTGATTGCTGGGCTGAATGATGCGGATCGACATGTTCGCGGAGAGGCCGTGCGCGGACTAAAGCCATTACTGGCCTCATCCCCCGACATCCGCCAGGCGATTGTGCATAAATTGCAGGATGACCACGCATGGGTCCGCGAGGATGTATTGCGGGTCTTGTCCCCCTTTGCAGCGACAGACAGTGCGATTTGCGAAGCGATGATACCATTCTTGGAGATGCATGATTATGAAGCCCGATTAATCGCCTTTGATGCCCTAACACCATTACTCCATACGAAACCAGCGGTGTATAACACGATGGTGGCAATGCTGAATCATGATGATATCTCTCTCCAAAACGGCGCGATTAAGGCCTTATCCTCTTTGATGGAGACGGATTCCTTTATCCGCGAAACCGTATTCGAGCGACTGAATCATGACAACCTCTTGTATCAAGCACTAGAGGCAGCAAGGCCATTCATACAGACCTACCCTGCGGTCTATAACCAATATATTGCGCTGCTACGAGCGAACATACCGGATACGCAGGCAACGATCATCTCCATCTTGACGCCATTTGTCGAGACAGATGTGCAACTGCAACAAGAGTTCATGCGCATTATTGGCATGATGGAGCATGAGCCAGCGAGCGTGGTTGAGATGTCCTCACATGTCGCGCAAGCATTGTCGCCTCTGACACCAACGCATACGCATATCCGCGACCTGTTTATCCATCTACTTGACCATGAGTCCGCTTTGGTGCAATATGTCATAATGAATGCATTATCACCTGTGGTGGGGGCCGATACATCGTTACAAAATAGATTGCTCGCGATGTGCGATGGCGACAACGAAACCCTAAAAAAAGCGGCAGTCCAGTCCTTAGCTCCCTATGTGCAGACACACCCAGAGATACGTCATGCCATCGTTCAACTATGTGCCGACGATGACTACTTCATTCACCGTGATGCAGTGAACGCGATATCACCACTTGTCAAGACCGATCAGAATGCACGTCAGGCTTTTGTGGATATGCTTGCCAGCCGTCATGCCTATGTACGGTGCGCTGCAATCGAGGCATTGACACCGCTCGTAGCCCCAGCACAACCATTTTTTGCAACAATCATGAACGCGCTCCAGGATGAGTCACAGGATGTAAGACGGGCCGCAACACAAGCCATTGCCCCCTTTATCCAGACCGATGCCGCTGTTTATGATGCCGTGATGAGCAAACTCAATGATAGCCATTTTGACATCCGAGTGGTTGCGGTGGATGCGTTATGTGAATGTATTGACGTAGACCCAAGTCTCCGCTACCATCTGCTGCCGTGGGTCTGCATGGTCGTTTCAGAAAGTGGCATTGAACGAGAAGAGCAAAACAAAACATGGCTCAACCGTTATGGGCGGTTATTGACAACGGATGCCATGCTTTTTGACCATGTGCAAAGCCTGCTGGACGCCACCTATTGGCCCATACGAAAAGGCCCGGTCATGATGCTGTTGGCAATGCCGGATGGCCCACCAGCATCAATCACCCCTCAACTACATGCAACATTCAACAATTTCCACAGCGAAACAAGCTGGCCGCGACGATTATATGTCGCTGAATTATTTCTAAACCACCCAACCTATCGGCTCAGTCAGCGCGCACTTGCCGTTGCCGCAGACGCACTGGATTATGGACGAGAACCCTGGTACTGTATCGGCGATACGACGATGATGCACCCACCCACGATCCGCAAACAAGCCGCCACCATCCTTGGCAAACTCGACCCACTCTACCGAGACGAAGCCACCTTTGCACGGCTGGTGCGTGTGTTGGATGAGGATGATGAGCCAGAGGTACGGGATGCTGCGTATGGGGCGTTGTTGCGTTTGGCCGCAGCACCGGAGAAAGGAAACAACTCAAACAACTTATGAACATACAAAACCTACTTACACCAGAACTAACCAATACACTGAGTCCGATTGTTGTCAACGATATCGGCGCACTCTCCATTGAGTTTGCATCCAAACTGATGGCGTTTGCCACTCGCCGCGTCCAAAAACGGCTTGTGGGTGATGATATTGAGCAAGCTCTCCAGCGCGCAGCGGCTACGGCCATTGCTTCTGTTGTGCTTGATTGGGCGTTGTCTGATGAACACTATCGCGATGTCTGGGATGGCTTTTGTGATTGGCTACTGTCACCGACCGTTCAAGTGGAACTACGTGTTTTGCTCAACCCTACGCCAGACGCAATTCTGGATATGGATGGATTGTGTGATGAGCTTGAAGCCATTGAACTGGGCATGGCAGAACTCAGCCAACAATGTATTGAGAAGGTTGTACAGGATCTTATTGCTGGATTCTATGCTGTCGTTGCCGATGAGCCAGTGTTACGTGAACCACTACAAATCGATACACTGCGCCAACTAGCCGAGAATACAGGGGCCTTGGAGCGTCTTGTTAAACGGCAAGTTGCGTTGGGACGAGGTACGGTCAGTCAACTTGAGCGGCTCAACCTCATCGCAAACCGTGTAGCTGGTGGCAGCGATGAAACCACTGAATTATTGTGTGATATTCGCACCCTGCTGGAGGAATTGGTCAACACAAATCAAACCAATCAGCCAACTACGCTCCTTGACCAGCAGATGGTCTACGAAGGTGTACTCAATGCATTGAGCCATGCTGGAATTAGTGTTGGAGACTTGAATGATGCTCAGATGGTCAATATTGGCGATGGCAATACCATCAACATGCCACCGGACTTATCACAAATTGAAACCTTACTCAAGGCGATTCTTGATAATGTCAACGTACAGAGTCAACAACTTGGTGTAGATGAACTATCACAATTAGAGAGTCGTTATCGCCAGAGCCTGATTCAGCAATTTGAAAAATTAACGTTTCGCGGCATCTCCTCATCTAATCGGCCGATTGAGCTACCATTAGAAGATGTCTATGTCGAATTGAAAGCCATCGCTGATATCCCCGAAGCAGCGGATACTTACAGCGCGGATGAACGACGCTTTATGTGGGAAGCCGAGCAGATGGGGTTGTATGAGGCCAGTGAGACGCGGACGCAGCTAGATGTAATGCGTTTAGAGCGATGGCGAACAGAGGCACGTGAGAAGTGGACACGAAACTACAAAAACGAAGAAAACCAGACTCGTTTAGAAAGGCGGTCTATCGATGAAATGGTGGCTGACCCTATCCATAAAGGGTTGGTGATTCTCGGCGATCCCGGGTCAGGCAAGACGACGTTGTTACACTATTTGGCACTGACATACGCAAGGCCTAAGGTAAACGCAGTCCCTGTCACAAAGTTGCAGATGCTTCCTATCTTCGTTCCTTTTGCTGCCTACGATGATTATCTGCGGCGTAATCCGTTTAGCGTCTCACTTGAAGATTTTCTGCCTATCTACTATGAACAATGGCACAGCTTTCCTGGACTAAAACCGATCTTTACAAAGGCATTGCAGGACGGACGTGTATTACTATTGCTTGATGGTTTGGATGAAGTGCTAGAGACAGTGACGCGCCAGCATGTAGCCAAGCAAGCAGAAGCGGTGATTCGACAGGCATTGCAACGAGGTAATCGTGCTATTATAACCAGCCGTGTCGTGGGATATCGTGAAGCCAGTTTATCTGGTGAACTACAGCATGTAACTGTCATGGATTTTGGACAGGCTGAGGTTGAAACATTTGCCAAGCAATGGTGTAATGCCCATGAAGTATGGCTAGCTGGAGGCAAAACACCGACGGCTCTGCAACAGGCAGCCATTGAACAGCGGGTTTTGCTGGATGATATCAGTAGCAATCCTAGCGTGGCACGACTCGCTGCGAATCCGTTTTTGTTGGTACTGTTGGCAGTTTTGCGTCGCCAGGTTGGTCGTCTCCCTATCCACCGTTCCGAACTCTATGAACGCTATGTCAAACTGTTGCTTGACCGTTGGGAGTATGAGCGAAGTTTGGGCGCACGTCAGCAACAGCGTCAACCAAGATTCAGTGTGCACAAAGTCATCGCCTATCTTATAGAGTTAGCCTTTTGGCTCCAACGCAACCGACCTAGTGGGACCGCCAGCCATCGAGATTTGCATCAACTGCTGGTTGATATTACACTACAATTCGAGGGACATCATAATCCGAAGGTCGTCTCTATGAAAGCACAACTGGATGCCCAAAAAAATGCCGATGCCTTTATCGAGGATATGCGTCACTTTACTGGCATACTGGCTGAACGTGGGCGAGATGCCTTCGGCTTTTTACATCTGACTTTCCAAGAGTACTTTGCTGGTCGTGCCTTGGCGTATATCGGCTCGACTCCTGCGACGATGACGTCGCCGACCTCGCCCTCGGCGTGGCAGCCGACGACCCGTATGCC
>JBCCFC010000164.1:0-15244 GCA_039029935.1 Chloroflexota bacterium | reverse complement strand
TCTCCATCGGCGTCTCCCGCGGTGCCGATACCGACAATTCTGAAAAATTCTCGATCGGAATCAGAATACGGAAACCTAGCAGAAAAAGTAGAGTTTCCCAGAGCCTCGATTGTGGCTTCCTGGATTTCGTCCCAGGTGGATACGAGGCCTCCAAGATCGACAATCGATTCCACGACGTACTGCGCGTAGCCGTCGCCCATTTCCTTGAATGCGATGACGACCTCATCACTTGGGGACACTTGTATGTCAGTGATGGTTAGGCAAGAGCCGATCTTTCAAACATTGCTCAAATCACCCAAACTATTTTTCTACCAGTCCGAAATCAACGACGTGCTATCCGCTGAACGTAAACAGCGAGAAGCATTTTATGATTGGATGGACGAGGATACACGTGCAGAATTTATCAACAGGGAAATCGTCATGCACTCACCAGCCAAAGATCGTCATACAGCAACATCGCTCAACTTGTCTACGTTGCTTAAGCTCTATGTCACCAAACATCAACGGGGCATTGTCCGTGCAGAGACGACGCTGGTTTCATTGACGCGGAATGATTATTTGCCGGATATTTGCTTCTTTGGACAGAGCAAAGCCTCTACAATTACAAGTGAACAGATGAATTACCCTGCACCTGATTTGGTGATTGAAATTTTATCACCCAGCACAGAAAAAACAGATCGAGGCCTTAAATTGCAGGATTATGCCGTTCATGGTGTGTCTGAATATTGGCTTGTTGACCCCTCTCAGCATTTTGTTGAACAATACGTGTTGCAAGGTGAGACGTCTCAATTACATGCAAAAATCCATGGCGGTAGCTATCTTCAAAGCCATATCGTTGAGGGGTTTAGGATAGATGTCCATGCCTTATTTGATGATGAGGCAAATTTATCGGCGGTGCAATCAATTTTGGTTGAATAAACATTCATAATTCTGTGGTTAGCATTGTACACAAATCTTAGGTACAATATGGAATAAGCTTTATGTCGTTCAATACTGTAACCAGAGAGAAATGTACATGTCAACTATAACCATTAACCAGACCATTCCGCTCCCCACCAATCCACAACCCATCGTCAGCATCGGTGCGGGTGGCATTGTCCATGACGCCCATTACCCCGCCTATGCCAAAGCGGGCTTCCCTGTTGTCGGGCTATTTGATCTCAGCAACGAACGTGCGCAGATGATGGCTGAAAAATTTAATGTACCAACCATTTACGCATCGCTGGAGGATGCTGCCACAAATGCGCCTAGCGATGCCATTTTCGATGTGGCCGTCCCTGCTTATAACATTATGGATGTGCTTCGTGCTTTGCCGGATGGACGCGCTGTATTGATTCAAAAACCAATGGGCGAAAGCCCGGATGAGGCTCAAGCCATCTTGGACCTATGCAACCAAAAGGGGTTGACCGCTGCCATCAACTTTCAGATGCGCTATGCTCCCTACATCCTCGCCGCCCGTAGCCTCATCGACCAAGGCATCATCGGTGACGTGCATGATATGGAAGTGCGTGTCACCGTCTACACGCCTTGGCAACTATGGGACTTTCTGCAAACCGTGCCCTACCCCGAAATTCTCTACCACAGCATCCACTACATTGATCTTACGCGCTCTTTCTTGGGTGATCCAAATGGTGTCTATGCGAAGACAACACGTCATCCTGATGTGCCAAAAATGGACGGTTCACGCACCAACATCATCCTTGATTATGGCGATATGGTGCGCGTCAACATCGAGACCAACCATCATCACAAATATGGCCTGAAACATCAAGAAAGCTATGTCAAATGGGAGGGAACCCAAGGCGCAATCAAGGCCAGGCTCGGTCTGCTGATGAACTATCCACATGGTGAACCGGATGCGTTTGAGTATTGTGTGTTGGATGCGGACGGTGATACAAATTGGGTTGATGTGCCGATTGATGGGACATGGTTCCCTGACGCGTTTATTGGCAGCATGGCAAGTTTGATGCGTTATGTTGAGGGGTCAGCAGAGACACTGCCCACATCGGTGGCAGATGCGTTTTGGACGATGGCGGTGGCAGATGCGGCTTGTCGGTCGAGTGATGAGGGAGCTACTTCGATTAATTATTAGCACAAACAAGCCACCGATTGCAAATCAGCGCCTAACACAGGAAGCACGTTAAAAACGTGCTAGAACCGATTGTAGATATGGGGAAACGTAAATCTAACAGGCTTTCAGCCTGTTTACTGTTATAGACACCGATTTGCAATCGGTGGTAACTCAGAAACGGAAAATACCAATGAAACTAGGACTTGGCCTATATCGCCACATGCTCACCCCAGACAACTTCCGCTTTGCCAAACAAGCAGGGGCTACCCACATTGTGGCGCACCTCACCGACTACTTTGGTAGCGACGATGAATTGAGTACGGGTAGTGGTAGCGATGATTGGGGCGTGGTGGATACAAGCCAGCCCTATTGGACGTATGAGGAAATGCGTGATTTGCGCGCAGCGATTAATGCGGAAGGGTTAGAGTTGGCCGCATTGGAAAACCTTAGCCCCGGCCATTGGTACGATGTGCTGCTGGATGGTCCCCGTCGTGATGAACAGATGGGTAATCTGAAGACGATGATTCGCTCAATGGGCAAGGCGGGTATTCCGTGTATCGGCTATAACTTTAGCATTGCCGGAGTCTGGGGACGCAGCACGGGGCCTTGGGGACGGGGTGGAGCCGAGACAGCGGGCTTTGAGGCACCTGCGGAGACATCGATTCCCAATGGCAGCGTGTGGAACATGGTCTATGACCCTAATGCGCCTGCGGGAACCATCGGGACCGTGACACATGAGCAGCTATGGGACCGTGTAACACGGTTCTTGCAGGAGTTGGTCCCGGTGGCCGAGGAAGCGGGTGTGCGTTTGGCTGCGCATCCCGATGATCCACCATTGCCGACACTGCGTGACACGGCGCGACTGGTCTATCAACCACGCTTCTATCAACAACTGCTCGACATCGTGCCCAGCCACCACAACGGTCTTGAATTCTGTCTTGGTTCGCTCTCCGAGATGACCGAGTGTGTAGGGGATCAGGATATTTACTCGGTGGTGGACCAGTATAGCCAACAGAACGCCATCTGCTATATTCATTTCCGCAATGTCAAGGGCAAAGTACCCACCTATTATGAGGTCTTTGTAGATGAGGGCGATATTGACATGGTGCGTGTGCTGCGAATTTTGCATAAAAACAACTATGATGGCGTTCTTATCCCGGATCACACACCGCAGATGACCTGTGATGCCCCTTGGTATGCGGGTATGGCTTATGCGATGGGGTATATGAAGGCGGCAATGAAGATTATTCAGGAAGAGGGGTGAACGGTTGAAGGGTTGAAGAGTTGAAGGAGGGCAGAATGGGATTTCGTGCATATAAGAATGTAGAGCAAGTGCTTGAGAAGTATCCATTGGCGGTGAAACACGAAAATTTTCTACCGGATGTACAGGTAACGTTATCGGCTTTGGTCAAGGAAAATCTGGATTTTTCGTTGTCTCGACGAGCCATGCGTGAAAGCGAGATATTCTGGCGGGAAAATTTCATTTACCCCTTCTTACAAGAAGCTTGGAAGCAACATCCCAACTTGAAACTTTGGTCGAATCGTACCCTGCACTACGATGATGATTTAAGTGGGGAGCCGGACTACTTTTTGGCTGAATGGAGTACAGGCAAGATCATCGAGAAGTTGGTGAATACGCCGTTGCTTGCAGTTGTGGAAGCCAAGCGACAGGGCTTTGATGAGGGTTGGGGACAATGTTTGGCCGCGATGATCGCCTGTCAAAAGTTGAATGAGTCTCAGGAAAGCCATAAAGATAATGTCGTTTACGGCATTGTGTCAACGGGCATGTATTGGGAATTTGGCAAGCTGGAGCAGTCAACGTTTACACAAAATATACAGCCGTTTTCAATTCATACGCCTGAGGTTGTCTTGGGCATTTTAGATTATATTTTTGCAGAATGTGAGAAACAATTATCATGAATCTACTACGACATGTCGTTCTCTTTAAATTTACAGAGGACACAACACCAGAAAAAGTGATCGAAATCGAGAATGCATTTCGTGCATTGCCAGACAAAATTGACGCCATTCATGACTTTGAGTGGGGGACGGATGTCAGTGTTGAGGGACTGGCACAGGGGTTTACGCACTGCTTTTTTGTGACATTCAAGAGCGAGGCCGACCGAGATGCCTATTTACCACATCCAGACCACAAGGCGTTTGGTGCGCTGTTGGGGCCGCATAAGGAGCAGGTGCTGGTCATTGACTACTGGTCACGATGACTCAGTCTAAACCACAAAGAAACATGAAACGAATTACAATTGATGATGTAGCAAAGGCAGCGGGCGTCTCGCGGCAGACTGTTTCGCGTGCCATGAATGACAAGAATGAGATTAGCCCCGCAACCAAAGCGCGTGTGATGGAGACAGTAGCGCAGTTGGGATATACGCCCAATCGACTGGCCCAAGGGATGGTGACGCGCTCAACACGCACCATTGGTCTGATTATAGGTGATATTACCAATCTCTTTTTTGCTGAAGTGGCACGCGGTGTGCAAGACTTGTCCCAGGAAAACGGCTATAATGTCGTTGTCTATGAATACGGACGATAACCCGGCTGGTGAGGTTCGAGCACTGAATTCATTGAATGCACAGGGGGTGGATGGTATCATTGGGTTTCTCTATAATATTCCCGAAAATGAACTGCGCCGATTTGCGGACCAAGGCAAGCCAATGGTTCTTAGGAATGACGATTAAATAACGTACCCATTTGAATCAGAGCCGCATGGGGCGTGCTCACTGAACTTGTGTAATTTAAATAATCGCTATTCCTAAGTATGAGCGTAACGGCGAACACATCTACCACGCCGCCATGCTTGACCCACACACCGCTGCTGAGTTATCATTAGAACAAATCTGGTCGCTGGTTGATGACTTGATTGAGGCGTATGGTGATTGGTTGCCAATCTACCAATAACTCAACCGCGCAACATGTCATCAAACCAAGAACCTTGACCAGTAATCATGGCAAGGTTTTTTCATGCCTAAATATTCATAAGAAATGGTGAGTTATGTCAGATAGTGTAAAAGTTCCAGCGTGGGTGTTCAACCTCAACGATGAGGCTCAAGGCATTGCGCGCAAACTCTCCGAAGGGTTGAATGCGCGCGTTTTTGTGGGTGACAACGCTATGCTTTCAGTTGTTCACATTGAGCCAAATTCAAGCGGAACCATTCATAGCCACATTGAAGAGCAGTGGGGTGTGCTGCTGGAGGGTGAGTGTATTCGGGTTCAAGGCGACGAAGAATTTGCGGCCAAAGCAGGCGATTTCTGGCATACGCCCGGCAATGTGCTTCACGGTGTCCGTACAGGTGATGTGGGTGCGGTAGTCCTTGATATTTTTAGCCCGCCTCGACCGGAATATCGACAAGCGGGTGAAGGGTTTGGGGATACCTAGTGGTCTGCTGAGGAGAACAAGGTCAAATAACATAAGACGCGGATAAACGCGGGCTTTAGATCAATATCAATAAAATTTTCCGCGTTTATCTGCGCTTGTCAGCGTCCCAATTTGGTCTTTTCAACGGCGGCTAGAATTGATGTAGAAAATTAGCAATTTCACGCCACATCATAGGCGGATTGGCATACATGGGAAAGTGACCACATTCTGCGATCTCAGAGAGCCTCACACCGTTCGATTCGATATAATCCAAATAGGATAGCGTCCGGTTTTGGTCGCCATACATAAACATTTTTGGGCAGGGCAGGTTCAAGAATTTGTCCATCAGATCGCCATGATCAGATAATTGTACCATTGATGAGAATATGCCCTCAATTGCTCCGGCACGCACTTTATGTTTGAGGCTGGTGGCATAGAGTGGACTTGAGTAGGCGGGGGTATAGAGTGTGCGCTCGATAAACTGTTCAAAAAACTCATCTGCGTTTGTGGCGGGATACTCGATAATTTGCCGACTCAAAAAGCAGTCTTCTGGGGCAATATTTCCTTCGATGTTGATAAAACTCAGGACTCTGTTCGGATAGGCATGTGCCAACATTAATGCCGTTAATCCACCCATGGAGTGTCCGACTAGATGAAACTGATTGATGCTTCTCAGCTTTAGTACAGCGAGGGCTGTTTTGACCAAAAAGGGAATTGACACGATGTCGAGATTTGTGCAGTTTGTTTCGCCACAGCCAGGTGCATCGAATGCCAAAAAGGGAAAATCACTCAGGGTTGCATGTCGAATGATGTCCGCATAATCTTCTTTGGTCGAGCCAAAACCGTGTAGGAAAACAATGCACGTTTTTTTGCCATCACGCAGGATGGTTGATATATTCAGCATGGTTCCATCAATTTCTAGCGGAATGTTGATTTTCTCAAATTCGTTCACAAATCCACATCCTTCGTTACACAGGTCCACTCCTAAACGTTCAGTAAAATTTACCGTCTTTTCACCATTTTGAATTATATAGAATATTCAGTACAATTCCAAATGGGTAGATTAAGCTATGATGAATTTGCAAACAATACGCACACCAACATCAACCATTGAATTTAAATTCAGTGCAAATCCTTGTTGCCCCACGCTCGTCTTTCTTCATGGTTTAGGCGCAAACCTCAGCCAATTTGACCATCAACATCTCTTTTTTGCGAATCATTTTCAAATTGTCTCTCTCAATATACGCGGTCATGGCAACTCATCCAGCACTTACCCTTTTAGTCTTGTAGGCTGTGCCCAAGACGTTATCGAGCTACTAGATGCATTGTCTATTGAACATTTTCATTTTATCGGAAATTCGATGGGCGGGAATGTTGGCTATGAGTTGTTAAAAACATTTTCGCATCGACTGCGCTCAATCACGACTTTTGGTACGACTGCCGAGTTAAACACGTCCAAAACGACAACAAACATCTTGACACTCATCTATCGGATTTTGCCAATACGTTTGATTGCTCAACTGGCAAGTGGCGCAGGGCAAACGACCTCTTCAAAGAAGATCATTCAGACGATGATGAGGCAAATGAACAAACGGTCGCTGATCGCTATCGTTCCAGTTCTTGCATGCTTCAATTATTTACATGTCATTGAGAACAGCCAAACGCCATTTTTAATCATCAAAGGCGCGAAAGATTCGGAGATCAACAACGTGCTAGGGAGCACACTCACAGCGTTTGAAACTAGAGGCCATTTTACATTATTAGAGCTAGATTTTATGGGGCATTTCGCTAACTTAGATGCGCCGGATACATTCAACAAGAGCCTGCTGGATTTTCTGTCAAACGTAGAAGAAGTATCTGACACTAAGTAGGCGATGCTCGGTATGTGATCAGAACCTTAACCATTGACCATCTATGCAAATCTATCAAGGAGGATATTTATGCCTAAACTACGCAAAATGAACGCTGTCGATGCTGACTATCCCTTTAGCGGCCCAAATTCAACAACAATACGCCAAGTCATCAACAAACCTGCACGCTCGGTTTTTACCTCTTTGGAAGACGGGCCTGCCTGGAAAGAATGGCTTGGCATCGATGTTGAGTGGACAAGCGACAAACCCTTTGGTGTTGGCACGACGCGTACGGTGACAGCCAATGGTCAGCAGTTTGACGAATACTTTGTTGTGTGGGAAGAACCGCTGCGGATGGGGTTCTATTTCGAGCGGGGTACGCTGCCATTGTCGGCCTTTGCCGAGGACTATACGCTCACACCACTCAGTGATTCAAGTTGTGAACTTGCATGGACATTTGCCTTTGAATGGGGTGGTCCGCTGCCAATTGTATTGGGGCGTCTTTTTGGCATGTTTTTTGCGTTCAATGGTAAAAGATCGCTGAAAAGTCTTGCCAAGATGATGGAGTCAACGAACCGTTTTGATTAGCTGAAGAGCAAAAAGGATGTGTTTGTGTTTTCATATACGACATATAGAATATTTCTTTTATTGGTAATCGCAACAACAATATTCATGGCATTCCTCCTAACATTCTCGTCCCATTCCCATATATACGCGGTGCATGATGACGGGCCGCAGATTTCACCTGCGCAAACAACACCCATCCTCTCAACCAATCAATTTGTCACCATCGACGATCCACTGCCACCGATCACTGTTACAACCTTCATCCCTGAGTTAGTGGGTGAAGGCTATATTTTTATTACCCCCAATATGTTGCGCAACTACAACGAATTCCCGTACATGATGATGGTCGATAATTACGGGGAGGTCATCTTTTTCCGCCAGACCTTTTCACATCCGCGTGACTTCAAGGTACAGTTAGGCAATCGGCTTACCTACGTGGAAGAAGATTTGGGGGCACATTATATTTTTGACAACACCTATCAACGATTGGAGCGGGTCGAAGCACCGGAAGAGCATCGCTTAGACTTTCATGACATGCGTTTATTGCCCAATAATCACATGCTCATATTAACCTATCAATTGCTGCCTGTTGATATGAGCGCACTGGTTGAAGACGGCGACCCCAATGCAAACTTGATTGAGTGTAGCGTGTTTGAATTGGATGCGGAACGCAATGTCATTTTTGAATGGTCGGGGCGAAATCATTTTAACATCACAGATACCATTTATGGCGACATTGATAGTTCATGGGTCGATTATCTGCACTGTAATACCATTGTCGAAGATACCGATGGTCATCTGTTACTTTCAGCCCGCAATATGAATATGGTCGCCAAAATTCATCGACAAACGGGTGAGGTGATTTGGCAGCTTGGTGGCCCCAACAATGATTTTACCTTTGTGGATGGACTTAGCACAGGTGGGGAAACTGATGAGGTGGGTCATGCTGTGCACAGCATAGGCAGGGGTGTCTATGCAACGGAACAGACTCGCTTGGCCTTTAGTCAGCAGCATGACCCACAACGTGTGCCCAATGGCAATTTGTTGATTTTTGACAACGGCACAGGCGCTGCGTCGTATTCGCGGGCAATTGAGTATGAATTGGATGAGACAAACATGGTGGCGACATTGGTGTGGGAATATCGCAACACACCGGATACCTATGGGTTTATCATGGGCAATGCACAGCGACTCCCGAACGGTAACACGCTGATTGGCTGGGGAGCCTCTGTGCAGCCTGCTGTGACCGAGGTGGCGCGGGATGGCACAAAAGTCTTTGAACTGTCACTCCCCAAAACTATGCGCAACTACCGTGCCTTTCGCTTTCCTTGGCAAGGCTATCCTCTCACCGAGCCAACGGTCATCAGTACAACCATCACCAATCCAGAAACAGGCATCTATTCGACAACGCTTGCCTACAGTTGGAATGGGGCAACCGAGGTTGATGCTTATCAGATTTATGGCGATCTATCTGATGAGGCGGCATCTTCTCCCACCACCTATCCCACGACACTGCTCAAAACCACGCCCAAAACCGGATTTGAAACCTCAACAGTCATCACTCAACCCATTATGGATGCAGATACGCCACCTTCATATCGTCTCGTCCCAATCACGCATGATGGTGTACCTCTGCGTCCCAATTACATGGCCGATTTGTCGCAATCATCAATAATTGCTGATTTTCATCAGGATATAGTTGCAGAATCGCCTATCTATGTAGTAGATTATGTGGTTGAATTGCGCAATATGGGCATGGTGACGGCGACGGCTGGTGTGATGACTGTGACGACAGCGATAACACCCGCGGGACCTGATACCGGAGAAGCCGATGTTGCGATCAGTGAAATCGCTGACCTTTCATGCACACAGGGGGTATGCGAGCAGCTATCCGATGCTGGTGTAGAGACAAATGCATCCACTGGCTGGGCGGGTACACTTTCTGGCTTTCAACCGACCAATACATCTAACTATTTCCCCAAACCTTCTGCCGAACAGCAAACGATGACATTGGGATACACATTAAGAATAACACCCAGCAGCCAATCCTTGTCTCAGCCTGTACCATTGACGTTGCAAACAAGTTTGCTCCTTGACTATCGTTTATTGCAGGACGATTTCCCTGATGATATACCAGTAAATATATCTGATATAAGGTATCAACCATTTACCTTGACACATCAAATTCGTCTTAATTCGACATATCAAGTTTTCCTGCCTATTTTTATTAATCAAAGACCTTAATGGGTTTTGTCATAGATTTTTTTTGATACACGTCACGAAGGAGAAAACATGAGGGTATCCTATATAGCATTTTTTGCAGTTATTTTGGGGCTGTTTTGGCCCACCACCGTTGACGCCCAATCACGCTTTGGGCCATATGAATATGTATCGCCACGACCAGATGCCATGTATGTCAGTGCTGGTACAACCATTGCGGTTCGTCATGGTGATGAGATTGATGCTAGCAGTTTGAGCGCAGACCTGTTCATGGTTGAAGGATCGATGAGCGGGATGCATTCTGGTACGGTAATTTTGGCCGATGACGGCAAGACGGTCATCTTTACACCGGATGGACGGTTTACACCGGAAGAGACCGTGAATGTCACCATCAACAGCGGCATCACGCTTGCCAGCGGCATGGTGATTGAGGAGGAAATTTCACACACCTTCACCGTCTCCGCACTGACCGAAAGCCAAGCGCGTTCACTACACAGAGCACGGTTGGCAGAGCGGTTGGCGGCCTATGATGCGACCTATGATGCGACCTATGATGTCGCACAGGACATTGCCTCCGCCAATGAGTTGATGAGTACAGCGTTGCACACGGACACACATCCTTATGCAACCATCCCACCCAACTTCCCCTTTGTTTCGGTCACGGTGGAGGCTGGCGAAGAGACGGGTGAGGGTCACATCTTTGCCGTCAACTTGACACGCCGCTCACCGTTCCCACACCTGCTCATTTTGGACAACAGTGGTGAACCTGTGTGGTTTAAGGCGATGGAAGAAGGAACGCGTTTCCGCGATCTACGCAAACAGCGCAATGGTATGTTGACCTATTTCTATACACCCGATTTTGTGTTCCACGAGATGGACAACACCTATCGCTTGGTTGGCGAATACAAAGTCGGCAATGGCTATCTGACCGATTTTCATGGCTTACAGGTGCGTGAAGATGGCTATGCGCTCTTGCAGGTCTATGACGATCAACCCATTGATATGAGCCAGATTGTCGAGGGGGGGCTGGTGACAGCAACGGTTACAGGTGCGCTGGTCCAAGAAATTGACCCGTCGGGCAATGTCATCTTTGAATGGCGCAGTTGGGATCACTTTGAGATTTTGGACGCCTCGGATGAGGTTGACTTCACCAGTGATGATGTCGATGTTACCCATATTAATTCGGCGGATTGGGACTACGATGGAAACATCATCATGTCCAACCGTAACATTGATGAGGTCACTAAAGTGGACCGTGCGACAGGCGATGTCATCTGGCGATGGGGTGGCAAGAAGAACCAGTTCACCCTGACCAATGCGGGCGAAGAGGGCGTTGCGTGGTTCAACTGGCAGCACGATGCTCGCCGTCAAGAGACAGGCACAATCACGCTCTTTGACAATGGC
The DNA here is from genome assembly GCA_039029935.1 of Chloroflexota bacterium. Lineage (GTDB taxonomy): Bacteria > Chloroflexota > Anaerolineae > Caldilineales > Caldilineaceae. The sequence continues at coordinate 3,759 of JBCCFC010000164.1, read as the reverse complement.
AATCACAAGGATCCACCCCACTCGCGCGCGGTTGAGTTTGAAATGGACGAAGAGAACATGACTGTGACACAGGTCTGGCAATATCGCAATGATCCGGACTTTTATGGCCGCGCAACAGGCAACGTACAGCGCTTGCCCAATGGCAACAGTGTGATCGACTGGGGTGGGGTTGGCATTGACTTCCATCTGCCGTTTATCACCGAGGTTACACTAGATGGGCGCAAAGCCTATGAAGCCTACTTCCAAGCCGTTGAGTCAACCTATCGTGTGTTCCGCTTCCCTTGGGAGGGACGTCCGTTTGAGCCGCCGATGCTGGTTGCGTCAACGCTGGCTTCTTCTGAGGGCGAAGAAACCACGCTGCACTATAGCTGGAACGGTGCCACCCATATCGCCTCCTATGATGTCTATGGCGGTACAACCACCAATCCAGCAGACTTTACCAAGGTTGATAGCCAAACCAAGGAGAGTTTTGAAACGGTTAGTGAGATTGCTGGCTCAAATGAATCTTGCTACTTCTACTGTGTTGTGCCCATTGACCAAGAGGGACAGATGGGTACATTCTCAAACCTGATTTTTGCGGGTGATGAGAGCTGTGCATTGGTCGCAACCGTGTCCGCAGACAGCGCAACAGAAGCAACCTTGGATGCGCCAGAAACATCCGGTTCGGTTCTGGTCAATGCGCCTGCTGGCGTTGTTGACGAAACCGTTACCCTTGTGCTGGACGACATTCCAACACCAACACAACCATTGCCAGCCAACACCAACTTGGTGATGGCGTTTACGCTGGATGCGCAGATGAATGGTGCGTTGCAGCCAAACTTCCGCTTTAATGCGCCTGTCTCACTCTCCATCAACTATTCCGAAGAAGCCATTGCGGGTCAAGACGAAACCACCTTGAATGTACGCTTCTGGAATGCTGACCTACAGGTGTGGAGTACAGAGGGAATCGAGATCACGGGACAGGATGCAGAGAACAACCAAGTGACCTTTACCACAGATCACCTGACGCTCTTTGCGCTCTTTGCACAGGGGGCTGCGCCTACAGCGATTGAGGAAACCATTGATCTGTTGGCGGATGGTAGTTTTGAGATGAATAAGGAGAATACCCCTTGGACCTATTGGTCACAGTCCAACGGAGATAACAGCTATGCATACCTCTCCTGTAGCGGACATAGCTGTGGCTATGATAATGTATTGGCCCAGGAGGGCGAACGCCTTGTCTTCTTGGGTGACTTTACATCCTCAGAACAGGCACGTATCTCTCAGGAGTTTATTGCGCCGTCGATAGCGAGTGATGCAGAGGCCACTGTTGCGCTGTGGATTATGCGACGCACATTGTATGGTGACAATGGGTTTACAGGCAACAACACGATTCAAGTGATGATTGATGACAATGAAGTCCTGTCCCTCACGGGGTTAGACCTCCGTGAAGGCCGTTATGTTGAATTGACAGCCGATGTTGCAGCGTTTCTCAACGGATGTGGTACACAAACGCTGAGTATTCGAGGTGACTTTGAAGCCAGCAGTGGTGCATTCTACATTGACAATGTTCGTTTTCAAGTCACAACTGTAGACGCATTGGGTGGAACTTCGCCATCAGAAATTCCGTGCAAGATGTTCTTGCCATTTATTGGGTTTGTCAAGGAATAAAGATCGGTGGGTCAGTAGGTCGGTAATCGGTGGGTCGGTGGGTCAGTGGGTCGGTAATCGGTGGGTCGGTAGGTCAGTAGGTGAGTAGGTCGGTAATTGGCCTGGCTAGCCTACTGATTCACCCACTCACCCACTCACCCACTCACCCACTCACCCAAGGAAACCAATTCATGTCAAGATGTTCTTTTGCCTTGATGATTGCTGCAACATCGCTATCGCTTGCGTTATTAGCATCACTACAAACAGCACTCCTATTCACGTCGGCCCACGCACAAGCACAAGATATACAGTCCATGCAGCCTTACCACACGGTAAACCCTGCGAATCGTGTCACATTAGACCGCTATTGGACCGTGCCCGATGATATCCCATTGCCAACAGTCGTGAATCACACAACATCGTTCACAGGTTCCGCATCTCTGGCGGAGGGCTACCTTTTTATCTCTCCCCACGAAAGACGCGTTGGGTCCAGTGTCTATGAACCGTATCTGCTGATTGTCGATAATGATGGCGAGTTGGTCTACCATTACAAAGTGCCTCCGGATCAGTATGCAGATCATTCTCGCCTCGATGATTTCAAGGTGCTGGACAATGGGCTGTTATCTTACTGGGTTGGCGGTCTACATCGTCATCTGTTTCGAGATAGCACCTATGAAGTTGTGGGGACTGTACTACCCGTTGGCAATGTATCGGATTTGCATGATATTCAAGTGATGCCAAATGGCAACTATCTACTCATTGTGTATAGCCTACGATATATAGATGTCAGTGAAGTCGTTGACGGTGGGTCCACCAATATGGCCTATATCAACTGTCACATACAGGAGATTGATCCCCAAGGAGAGTTGGTTTTTGAGTGGCGTAGCGAAGACCATTATGCCATCACAGATACTTATCACAGTCTTGTGACGACCTATTTGGACGCCGTCCACTGTAACTCAGTTGAACAGGACACAGATGGCAATCTGCTGATATCGAGCCGTGATCTCTATGAAGTCACCAAAATTAACCGCGCAACGGGTGAGATCATGTGGCGTTTTGGTGGCAAAAATAATCAATTTGAGATGATTAATGCCATTGACGCGGAGCATGTATTGTTCGAGAAACAACATGATGCGCGTCGTGTCGCAAATGGCAACCTGACAGTTTTTGATAACCGGCTCAATACATATTCTCGCGTGGTCGAATATGAACTGGACGAAGACAATCTAACCGCGACCTTGGTCTGGGAACATCGACATACACCGGACTTGTTTGGCAAATTTTTGGGCAACGCACAGCGGCTTCCCAATGGCAATACACTGATCTCGTGGGGCGATGCAGCCACTACGGTGACAGAAGTCACACGTGATGGGCAAACATTGCTTGAACTATCACTGCCGCCAGAGATGGTAACATACCGCGCCTATCGGTTCCCTTGGACAGGACACCCCAGTACACCGCCCGATTTGGCGGTTATTCGTGAGATTGAGCAAGCGTCTATCACCAACACTGGACCGCTCTCGCAAACCACGTCGATTCAATTGGCCTATAGCTGGAATGGGGCGACGGAGGTCGCTGCATATAATGTGTATGGCGATGCATCCGCATTCCCGCAAACATTGATCGCCACACAGCCCAAAACCGGGTTTGAGACCACAACCATCATCACCGATAGCACGGTCATCTCTGCAATGGTACAAGAGAATTATCACGTTCGTGTTGTCCCGTTGAACGCCAACGGCATTCCCTTTACAAACACGTCGGACATGACCAACACCATTTCATCCGCAACCCATCGTGTTGCCGACGCCATTATTGTGCCTGCCGCCCAGACACAGACACAGACACAGACAACAACGCATCGGCTATTTTTGCCTTGGGTTTTACAAGGACCATAGTGGGTTACGACTTAAGTCAATATCCATAGAAAGCTTTCAGCGAATCAGCCGTCAGCACTTCAGCACTTCAGCACTTCAGCACTTCAGCACATTGACTGATAAGCTGACTAGCTGACAACCTGACTAACTGACTAGCTGACTAGCTGACAACCTGACTAACTGACTAAGGCTAATCCCAATACCAGTGAAAGAACGTTAGGTCTGTTCGTTTCAACCTGCTTTAGGGTGA
>JBCCFC010000163.1:0-15290 GCA_039029935.1 Chloroflexota bacterium | reverse complement strand
CTATATTAATGAATAATCTGGCAAACGAGCTATCAGCCCCTTACGTTCCTTGCATTGTGATAGAACATATATGAGTTAGGAGTAGATCAATGAACATAACCACACAACAGAAAATCGACGAGATTTATCATCAATTTGGACACAGCGTCCGTGCTATCCGGCGCGCCAATGACTGGACACAGGCCGAGTTGGCAAAACGGGCAGAGATGAACAAAACCTATTTGGTTCGTATCGAAGCCGGTGATAATAATGTCACGTTGAGAACGGCGCAACGGCTCGCCAGTGCGTTGGATGTTGAGTTAACAACACTGATTCAGGGTGTCTCTGTGTCTGTGAAACCGATGTAGCATCTTGTAATAGGTTGGGGGAGCGGATTTCAGTGTCCGCACACAATATTTTATATTGAAATCCCGTGCTGAGAAGCATAGGATTGAAATCCCATGCTGATAGGCAAAGCTTGCTGACGCAGGCTGGAATAACAGTGCGCTTTTAGCGTACTTTGCCTATAAGACACCGAATTCATTCGGTGGGCATTCTTTTGGGTGCGGTGGTGTTTTTATTTTCACATTAACTATCCACACCCGCTCTTTATTATCTGCATAACCACACCTAAATACCACTTGAAAACCATTGATAACATTTGAATTTTAACGCAGATTTGTATGCGTATCTTGCATAAAAAAACAGAAGTCCGACTTTTAACAAAAGTCGGACTTCTGAAGGCTGAGTTTATCTGCGCTCGCTGTAAATGACATACCATAAATCAGCATGACTGAGAGCATACCCAATCCATCAATAAACAACCAAACATGGCTATTTGAGGTCTAGTACAGTGCGAAACTAGACCGTTGGGTGGTGTCTGGAAGCCAGACAACGGTCTAATCCAAACGCTCAAATGGCCGAAAACAGTAGGACAGGAATTTATGTACACACTTGTTCAAGAAATTTTACATAATCAGTGTCTATGGCGATATGGCAGAAGGGTAATCCTTTCTGTCCTTGTATTGCTGTGTATGCTATTTGGTGTGGAGGGATTATTCATTGCGACGGGGTATCTCGGCAATGTTGCACTGGCACAGTCTCAAAATGAAATCCAGGTTGAACTCATCTATGACGGTACAGAACCGTTTGCCGACCCTGGTGGCAGCGCAACATTGAGTGGGAGCGCACCCGAAACCCACACGCCAGGGCAAGATGGCGGGCTGCGCAATGGCGTTGTGCGGACCTTTGACACCTATTCTGTGCGTGTCGATTGGAACATCAACGAAGAAGCAGCCACAGATGTCACACTCACGGTTGTGGTGCCAAGCCACAGTGAGTTCCGACCCGATGGAACAGGGATGTTTGCAGGCTGTGACCCAGCTACATCGTCCTTTACAAACGCCCAAACACTTGTTTGTGTACTGGGCGATCAGCGCGAAGGCTCGCATGGCTCCATCCGCCCAATCATACAGCTCATGAGCGCGCTCGACAATGAGACCTTTAACGTCACCGCCACGCTGACGACATCCAGTGGCTCCGCGCCAGTAAGCGACGACATGCCGCAGGACCTCACGGTTTCAGAGACAGCAGAGGTCAACTGGATCAAGAACGAGCCGAGCATCTCTGCCGCCATCATGTCTGGTGGGGAAGAAGGCTATGTGTTGCTCTATGAACTCTCCGCCGTTGACATCCATCAAAGCATCCAGAAAATTGGCATCGGAGCCGTGAACGATTCACAAGCGATTGCCTTCTACGACCATTTGTGGGATGGGGTTCCCTCGGCACGGCTGGCAACCAACGCCGACATGACGGCAGCAGGGGCTGGGTTTACAGGCCGCACGGTCTGTGGTAAGTATGATGGCACGGGTGGACTCCCTGCCACCACAGGTACATGGAATTGTGGTACACCGACGACAGGTGCTGGCGGCTACCCTGTGATTCCGGTGACTGTTTCGGGCATGTCAACCAACCCTGCACCGCTGACCAATGTTGACACGACGACCAACACGGCCAAAGTCATTCTGGCGGGGCAGATTGCGTTCTGGTTCCCAAAAGGTGAAGTTGATACCGCCATTGCCGACACCAACAATGCAAACTCGCCTGTTATCGCTGAATTCCACAACTCGATTGCGCATCAAGATGCCACCAGCACCATCATCACTGCGACGGACGTGATCGCCATCGAAAGTCATGGCACAAACCTATCAACACAGACCGAGACCACCGAAGACAACACGGCCATCGCCTACTTTGGGGCGGCACTACCCACCTTTAGCGGTAGTGGTGGTATCACGCGCGGGGCATTTCACGATATTCGTTTCTGGAAGGGTACACTCTCTATGCTCGAATATGAATGGGCGGACCCTGATGGCGAGCTTGTGTTGCATCTCGTCAAAGACATCCAATCCAGAGCAATGGATGCTTTTCCGGGCGCAAGCACCTATGCACATGCACATAGTGGCAACATCGCCACGGGTGGATATATAGCAGAGACCCCCCGCGGCCAAAAAATGACCATCGTCGCCAACTTCTTGGCCTCGGGGACATCAGACCCGCTTTCTGGCTGTATGGCCTTTGATACCACCCACTATAATATCACCGACTTGCCCTCTGCCATCGACATTAAGAAGCTGATGGACTCGCCAAGCAATTATGCTGCTACAGATCGGGTCATCAATGTCATGTCCTCACGGACAGTTGCACCCTCCGATGGACCCGCTGTCCACGTTTTGACAGGACACCAAATAGGCGGTGGTCCTGGAAGTTCAATAGGCGTGTCCGGTACAGCATTGGTGGGCAGTGCCATCTATGGTGACTCGCTCAACTATGGGATTGAAATTACCAACGCCGCGATACCGACGGTCGGCGGCTCAACGGGGATCGACTATGATGGCTTGAGTTGTAACGATGCCGATGCCGGGTCTCTTGGGTGGGTTGCCGCCAGCGACCTGAGCAATCCGGCCACAGCCGCCCTCTTTGATCCCGATGGGGATGGACTATACCAGAATATCACACGCGCACGGGTCCGACTGACCGATTCAATCATCCCCTATGAACATGATTTTCATCAAGGCATTGTGGCGCATTTTGGTGCCCAAGTGTTAACCGACATCGTTGCCCAGCGTGACGAGCAGGAGTTGTTTGCCTTTGCCAGTCATGCAATGGGTGATTGGGACCCATCTGTGGATGCAAACCCGCCGACCACAGACTGCGGGGCATTTGATGGCAACGACTGGACTGCGGGGACAGACCCCAATGATGACACCACAACGACGGGCTGGTGTAATGGTCGTTATGTGGATGATGGTGCGAACTCATCAACGGTCGGTGATGACATCCGCTATAGTGATACAGCAACTGTCAGTACAAATGGGTGGGATCGAGGGTCGGCCTCGGTCGATTTTCTCAAGATTGTTGAAGCCCAACTCTCTGTGGCAAAAAGCAATGTCAACGGTGTTATCGATATCAAAGACAATGATCAACTTGTACAGTATGCCATGACGCCCAGCGTTGTTGGCGCATCTGCCGAAGCCCTGACCAATGTGCGACTCGTCGATTCTCTTGGCGCCTATTATGAATTTGTGCGCTTTGTGAGCACACCGACCACGCCGGGGGCAACCTGTTCTGTCGCTGGACAAATTATCACTTGTCAATATTCAGAGCCTGATCCAACAGTCGACACGGGCGCACTCCCCGAAGGTCTCCCCGGTGGCTGGCCGACAGTAGCCGACGGCAGCAGCACGGTGGTGATTGAAGTGCGTGTCACAGGCGCAGTTGCCAATATCGACTCGTTGAAACGGCTCGATAATTATGGCTATGCCTTCTCATCTGAGGTGGGTCCTTGGGACGAACTGCTCAACGGTGGTGCAGGCGGATTCTCCAATACCACCTCCAACTCATCAAAAACTGTATTCGCAGTGGCCTCTTCCTACATGCCATTTGCCCATGCTGATGGTGAAATTGTCAAGCATCTGCTCAATACGGGTAATGCGTGTGATGAATATCAAGGCACACCGCCAGCAGACTGGGCCACACGCTGTGCCAAGCTTGACTATGACGAGACCATCCAATACACGTTGCAAATCTCAAACACGGGTAGCTATGTTTATACCGATGTACGCGTTGTCGATGTCTTTGCCTTTAACGGTGACAACACAGAGCCAGCCTCAAATACGTCTACGCAGAGTAGTTCCACACCAAAGACGGTTGGCGATGGGCGCACACCTGCCTCTGACTTTGCGGGCACCATTGAATACGTTTCGGCCACAGTCACAGGCACGACGTCGATGGTGATGTTGTTTACGGCAGACGCCCCCGCTGGTATCTCACGCGACCCAGACCGCACATGGAACGACAACACGTGGTGTGATGCCATCGGCGGTAGCGTACAGAATGGCGGTGGCAACCCCTGTCCCGCCACAGCAGCGGATGTGACGGCCATCTACGCCATTTTGGATGGACCGATCAATCCCAATGATAGCGCCTCGATTACACTGGAATTAGAGCCACAAAATTATGAGTGTGATGATATCTGGACCAATACATTTGGGATGCGTGCGTACCAACTCCTGTTGCCCGTGCGCTCGAATGATGTGAGTATGATGCCTGGCTGCTACCTGCGCGTGGGCGGTCTGCTCTGGGAAGATGTCAACAACGATGAGATGGCGGACAACGGTGACAACCATACGACCTTTGCGGGTGTGGAAGTTCATCTCTATGATGCTGGCGGGAGTTTGGTGGTGACGACCACCACAAATATCAACGGTGAATATGTCTTTGAAGGGTTGAGCGAGGGCAACTATCAGGTCCGTATTCCCAATACTGCTGGCAACCAAGCCATTTTAGATGGCTATGCATCCTCGACGGGTGCCGACAATATAGATGGTCAGGTTGACCCCGATAACAACACGGACAACGATGACAATGGCTACAACGATCCAAACGCTGGCTTCCTGTTTTCAGCACTGCCGATTTCATTGACCAAGGAAAGCGAAATCACAACAGCCGTTGATGGCATTGATGGCAGCGACGATGAAAGCCAGGCCAACGCCATGAACGGCAGCACACCAGCGTATCCACAGGAAAGCTCCAATCTAACCGTAGACTTTGGTCTATGGCAATCGCTGAACGTGGGCAACCAAGTCTGGCGTGACGATGGCATCGGTGGTGACACAGCGGACAACGGTGTCATTGATGGCAGTGAACAGGGCATCGACGGCGTGACGGTGGAACTCTATCTGGATGACGATGGCACACCGGGCTTCTCGGTGGGTGACACATTTGTCATGAGCGATACAACCCAGAGTGGCGGCTACTACACCTTCACCCAACTCATCAGCGAAACCTATGTCGTTCACATCCCAGCCAGCAACTTTGGTAGCAATGGCGCGCTGGTTGGTCACATGTCGAGCGATGACAGCACTGGTGGTATCGGTAATGATCCTGATGCAGACGCTGATGATGATGACGACAACGGCATTGATGACAGTGCCCCCGCAACCAACGGCATCAGCAGTGCGCCCATAGACCTCCAGTTCAACACGGAGCCAACCAATGACGGCGATGGCGACAATGGCAACTTGACCGTTGACTTTGGGTTTGTGTCCGTCATTCCATTGGTCGCTGTTGAAAAGATGCTGAACACACCTGACCCTGTGATACCAGGCGCAAGTGTGACCTTCACGATTCGCATCACCAACACGGGGACAACGACCATCACCACACTCCCACTGACTGACACCTATAGCACCGCCTATTTGACCTATGTTGGAATACGCACAACACCAGAGTCCGACACAACGGCCAACAACGGGCAGATTGTGTGGAACGACCTGACACAGGCCGCGCCCAACGGCTTTGATATGGACTTCGGTCCCGGTGATGTGTGGGATGTTGTGGTGGAGTTTGCAGCGAGATTGGACACAACATCATTGCCCAATAGCTGGACCGTCAATACGGCACAGGTCTTCACGCATACTGTCACCGACACGGTTCGCATCTATGCACCTACCAGTGTTCTGTTGAGTAGCAGGGATGTAGCGGTTGAGGATGAAGTTGTAGTGCTATCTTGGTCTACCGTTGATGAGACCGACCTGATTGGTTTCCATATATTGCGCATGGATGAAGGCGAGGATGGCTCGATGGGTGAGCCTGTGCATCTGACGGATGATGAGCAGATGATTCTGGCGCAGGATGCCGCCAATGGAACTGACTACCGTTATGCGGATGTCACTGGCAATGCCGATGCAAACCACCATTATCTGTTGGAAATGGTCATGGCCGATGGCACACGTTCGCTGATGGATATGGGGACGATTGCCCAAGCACCAAGTGCGTGGACGGTTTACCTGCCTGTGTTACGGAGGTAAGTAAAGCATAAAAGATGTGGCGTAAACTGTGACAGAATATTCACAGTTTACGCCACATTTTTGGTTCAACAGGAACTCATGTGATTGACAGATATGAACGGTTATCGTAGGTCATCGCTATTAGCGTGACACTCTGGGACGCCTCAAGAATGTCACGCTAATAGCGATGACCTACGAATGTCAACTACATGAAATCCTAGAGAACCACATTTTTTTATGCAAAAGTTAAAATTTTAAGTAATCAAAAAAGAAATTAGATATAAGTCGCAGTGCCGGAGAAAGTATCGGGACAGAGAGATTGGTCCAGTTGATTTCGGAATGACCACATTTTTGGAAAAAATGTGGTCATTCCGAAATCAATTGGACCAATCTAGGAGGTTTACAAACTATCTCTTATATCTAAAAACTTAATTGTATTGACTTAAATCATTCCAAGAACACAAAAATAACATAAAGTAAATTTCGAGGCTACATTGGCGTCAAGAAAATCTATCCCGCACAATAAACCCCAAATCAAAAAATGAAAATGTTAGGACAAAGCTTTATGCAAAAATTCAATCAAATAACTTTATATAGTCAGCTCGCATGGCGGTATGGCACGGGGGGCATGAGAGTCACATGTTTTGTTATTGTCCTTCTCTGTGGGTTGATGTCTACCGCTCTTTTCATGGACATGGGCAGTTTATTCGCCCCTTCAGAGTATCCTGGCCGCATCGCACAGGCACAATCGCAGAACGAAGTCCAGATCGGCGTGGTCTACGATGGCACAACCAGTTACACCACAGCAGATAACGTTACCGATTTTGATACATGGCAAGGGGCAGCCCCACAGCCGCATACCGCTGGTGAGGATGCTGGCGCACAGAACGGTGTGGTGCGCACATGGGATACATACTCGGTGCGTGTGGATTGGAACATCAATGAAGATGATGCCACCAACATTGTGCTGACAGTGGTCTTGCCAGCCCACAGCATCTGGAGTCCTAGTGCTACGGGTATGTTTGCCAACTGTGACCCAGCGCAGTCGAGCATTTCTGGGGATGGGCATACACTGGTCTGTCACTTGGGCGATCAGCCCGAAGGGTCCAACGGTGTGATTCGGCCTGTGGCAACCTTGCAAGAGGCGTTGGACAACACGACCTTTGATGTCACAGCCACGTTGACGACCGACGATGATGGCGTTGGTGTGAATGATACCTTGAATCAGTTGCTCACTGTCTCGGAAGCACCATCGACAGACTGGGTGAAATTAGCACCAATCGTCTCGGGCGTGGTGAATGACGGCGTAGAGGATGGCTACGTGCTTCTCTATGAACTCTACCAGATCGACTACTCACAAGCGGGTACACCGCAGCGCGGCAGTGGTCCCATCAACGACAGTGCGGCCATCCAAATTTGGGATCACCTGTGGGATGGTGTCCCGGGTGCAACGGTCGCAACGGCTGGTCAGATGACGGCAGCGGGTGCAGGCTTTGCGGGGCGCACCGTTTGTGGGAAATATGACGGCGGGGGCGCACTGCCCGTGACGACTGGCACGTGGAGTTGTGGCGCACAGACAACGGGTGCAGGCGGCTATCCGGTTGTACCCATGACCATCAGCGGGGCAACCCATCGCCCGCTGATCAACAATGCCGATGGGTCCGCCAATACCACTGCTGTTGTTCACGCAGGTCAGATTGCGTTCTGGTTCCCCAAAGCAGATGTCGATGCCGCCATTGCGGACACCAACAACGACAACTCAAGCATCTCAGCCCGTTTCCATAACTCGAATGCTGGGTTTGATGAGAACACCGCCATTACAGATGCCGATGATGTCGTTGAGATTGCGACCACAGGCACAAGCGGCATTGTTGTCGATGGTCCTATTGAGAACAATACTGTTGATGCCACCTTTGGGGCGTCGCCAGCGGGCAGCGGTTTACCCGGCTTTACCACCGGACACAATATTGTCTTCGCATCTGGCCCGCTCCAGCTATTGGAACATACAGGTTGGGCATTAGACTATGGCCTCTATCGTGGTATCGATGGCACTTCGACAGCCCTTGGTGGAATTGGGGACCTCCCGCAAAACACCAACAGTGCCACATACTGGACACACTCTATCAATGCCATAGATCGAATCGATCAGGTTGCGCGTGGACAGGTATTGACGATCATGGGCACCGCACGTGGCTCTACGCCAGACGAAGATGGTCCAGATATTGCCTTTAGCCAATGTTTTGCCTTTGATACATCCCACTACAATTTAATTGATATGCCTGCACAGATATTGGTGCGCCAGACCGCTGCAACAAGCGCAAATGATTTGCCTGTAACCGTTGGGTCGTATACCACAACCGCCAATCAGGGTCCTGCTGCGCATGTGGAAACGGGCGAGCAGATTTCCTATTATCGCTATCGCACACACTTGTTTGGGATGGGGGGCGAAAAAACGTATAACACGGTTGTCGAGTTTACCGATGCACCGTTGCCGACCTATAGTGGGGCACAAATCGGTATCAACGACGATGCCCTCACCTGTAATGGTGGCGATGCGGGTCCCTCTGGCTGGGTTGCCTCAACAGGCGACCTCTCTGTCTTTGACACGGTGAACCCAGGTGATGGCGTGTATGAAGGCATTACCCGTGCCCGTGTGCGCACACTCAATACGCAAGATGTGGGGATTATTGGTAACATGGATCCGCGCTGGCCGGGCGTAGGCATTACGGCCTATTTCCAAGTGCGGGTCAAGTCAGACATTGCGGTACAGACCGATAATCAAGAGCTAATGGCCTTTACCTCTCACCATTTTCATACAGAAGTCTGGGATGGGGCAGGGAGCGTGCCAGCGATATTGGACGACAACAATTGTAGACCCCACACGTCTGCTCAGTGGAATGCAGATGATCAAGCAGGTGACGGCAGCCTAACCGCAAGCGGCTGGTGTAATAACCGCTATCAGGATGATGGAACCGACTCGTTTGATACCACAGATACAATCGATTGGCATGACGCGGCGGGTGGCTTTAACCCCTACAGCGCTTCATGGGAAGACTCGTCCGGTGCGCTCGCCTATATCGTCGGGGCTAGGCTGGGGGTAAGCAAAACCAATCTAAACGGTATCAACGACATCAAAGACAACGGCGAACTGGCACAATTTAAGGTAGTGCCATACGTCACTGGTTCAACTCAGGAGGCGTTGGGCAATGTCTATCTAATCGACTATCTCTCACCCAATCACGAATTTGTGGACTTTATCAGCCAACCGACGACGCCCGGCACAACCTGTACCTACAACGCCGGGACCATTATCTGTCGCTACTCCGAAGAGGACCCGACCATCGATACAGGCCCACTGCCCCCTGGCTTACCCGGTGGCTGGCCGACGGTTTTGGATGGCGACCCCTCCTTTACCATCGAAGTGCGGGTCAAGGATGCCATTGCCAACCCAGATATGCCCACCAGTCTCTCCAATCGGGCCAGAGCGCGTAGCTTTCTGCTGGGGCCGTGGGATGTCGGTACAGGTGACTTTTCTGCGGGCGGCGTGATTACAAACGCAACCCAAGATATCAACGTCTATGCCTTCACCTACATGCCACTGCCTGCGGATGAAGGGCTAATCACCAAGAGCCTTGGCGCACTGGGTGGCCCTTGTACAACCCATCCGACCGAAGACCCGATACCTGCGGGCTGGGACACCAACTGTCAGATGGTGGATTATGAACAGCACATCACCTATACGCTGGCGATCAGCAACCACGGCAACACCGCTTTTAGCAACATCCGTTTTGTGGATGTGCTGCCCTACAACGGTGATGGTGCAAGCGAACCAGCGTCCAACACACCAAATCAGACAGGCTCGACGCCCACAACGGGTGATGCACGCACACCTGCCTCGAACTTTACGGGCACGGTAGACTACATCTCTGTCACAGGAACGATGACCGTCTTGGTAACAGCCGATACGCCTTCGCTGATTTCACGCGATCCAGACCGCACATGGGCCGACAATACGTGGTGTAATGCCCCTGGCGGGACAGCACAGAACGGTGGTGGTGGTGCATGTCCGGCCACAGCAGCAGATGTCACAGCCATCTACGCAATTTTGGATGGACCGCTCAACCCCGGTGAGACCGATGCAATCACAATGGTGATGGATGTCAACAACTATCGCTGTGACGACATCTGGACCAACATATCGGGTCTGCGTGTTGATGAAATTTTGTTGCCCGTTCGCTCAATGGACGTAAGCGTCATGCCCCGTTGTTACCTCCGTGTCGGTGGTTTGCTCTGGGATGACACCAACAATGATGAACTTGCGGATGGTGGGGATACGCATACAACCTTTGCGGGTGTTGAGGTCCATCTCTATGACGTGGGTGGGACACAGGTGGCAACGACCACGACGGATGCCAATGGCGAGTATCTCTTTGAGGGCTTGCAAGCGGGTGAGTATCGCGTGCGTATCCCCGATACAACGGCCAACCAAGCACTCTTAGAGGGCTATAGCTCATCAACGGGTGTGGACCAGATCGATAGCCAAGTCGATCCAGATAACAACATCGACAACGATGACAACGGCTATAACGATTCAGACCCGAACTTCCTCTTCTCTTCGCTGCCCATCTCGCTCACAAACGACGTCGAAATCACCACAGCGACCGATGGCATTGATAACAGCGACGACGAGAGCCAAGCCAACACCATAAATGGAGCGACACCCATCTATCCAGCGAACAACTCAAACTTGACTGTAGACTTTGGCTTCCATGAATTCCCGCTGATGGTCGCTGTCGAGAAAATGCTCAACACACCCGACCCTGTGATACCAGGCACAAGCGTGACCTTTACAATTCGTATCACCAACACAGGGCAAGTGATGATCACGACACTGCCATTGACCGACACCTATAGCATCGCTCACCTGACCTATGTCGGGATACGCACAACACCAGAGTCCGACACAACGGCCAACAACGGGCAGATTGTGTGGAACGACCTGACACAGGCCGCACCCAACGGCTTTGATATGGACTTTGGTCCCGGTGATGTCAACATGGCCCAAGTCTTCACACATACTGTCACCGACACCGTGCGCATCTATGCACCGACGGGTGTGCTATTAACCAGCCGCGATGTAATGATTGAGGATGAAGTTGTGGTGCTGTCATGGTCCACCGTTGATGAGACGGACCTAATTGGTTTCCATGTACTGCGGTTGGATGATGCGGATGGCGAGCCTGTACGCCTGACCAATGATAAGCAGATGATTCTGGCGCAGGAGGCTGATAATGGGGGAGCGTATCGATATGAAGATATGACAGGTGATACCGATGCCAATCATCACTATGTGCTGGAGATGGTAATGGCGGATGGCACACGTCCGCTGATGGACATGGGGTCTTTAGCTCAACGTCCTGAGAACCAATCTCCAAATGTATGGACAGTCTACTTGCCTGTGTTGCGAAGATAGTCTATATGAAGGGCGTCTATTTTAGGATGAGACATCGCATAGAGTATAATGATACGCTCAATAGTTCGTTGATTCACGTATAGATATACCTGTAGCGATAGGGAGACTCAAATAATGCGCTTTTTTAATTTAGGTGGACTGTGCAACCCAAAGAGCCATTATATGCTACCTGCAACCATGCAACTAGACACTCATGTGATAGAACAACTCATTGCGCGAAGGTCTTATTTTGTCCTTCATGCAACACGAAAAACGGGCAAAACAACCGCAATGTTCGAACTAGCACATCAATTGACAGCCTCTGGTGATTACATTGGCATGGTCGTGTCAGTGGAAGTGGGGGCGGCGTTTCCTGACGATATTGGGGCTGCGGAGGATGCTATTTTAGACGATTGGCAGGATGCGATTCGCTATCAACTCGATCAACAATTTCATCCATCACAGTGGAAAACCAATGCTTCAGTTGGACGACGGGTTGGCAGCTTTCTCAGTGGGTGGGCATTAGAAGCGTCGCGCCCACTAGTTGTCTTGATTGACGAAATTGATGCGCTCCAAGACCAAGTATTAATTTCTGTTTTGCGTCAATTGCGCTCAGGATACACACGCCGCCCCAAAGCCTTTCCCAGTTCGGTTGCCCTCGTTGGGTTGCGAGATATACGCGATTACAAGGTCAAAGCGGGTGGCTCACGGCATCTCAACACCAACAGCCCCTTTAATATTGCTGAACGCTCTTTCGCCATGCGCAATTTTACCGCAGATGAAGTGTTCACACTGATTGGTCAACACACCGAAGAGCGGGGTCAGGCATTTTCAGAGACGGCATTAACCCAAATTTTTGACTTGACCCAAGGGCAGCCTTGGTTGGTCAACGCACTGGCAAAGGTCTGTGTGAATGAGTTGGTCGCTGATGGAACAACAACGATTGAGGTTGAGCATGTGCATCAAGCAAAAGAGATTCTGATTGAGCGTAATCAAACGCACCTTGACCAATTGACCGACAAACTACGTGACCCCCGTGTTCGTCGTGTCATCGAACCGATTTTAGCAGGTGGGCGGCTAGAGGATGTCCCGCTCGATGATTTGCGCTACACCGTTGATCTGGGCTTGGCTCGACATGTGAACGGCAGCAGCATGGCAATTGCCAACCCGATTTATGGTGAAGTGATTCCACGCGTCCTTGCCAGTAGTGCGCAGGCATCATTGCCCATGACGCAACCAACATGGCTCAACGAGGATGGCACACTCAACACACAAAAACTGCTTGATTCTTTCCTCGCATTTTGGCGTCAGCATGGGCAGCCACTGCTCAAGAGCGCAGCCTATCACGAAATTGCCCCCCATCTGGTGATGATGGCCTATTTGCATCGTGTCGTCAACGGTAAGGGGCGCATTGAGCGTGAATATGCGATTTCGCTGGGCCGGATCGACCTCTGCCTCTTTTATGGCGACATCCGTGTTCCGATGGAACTCAAGGTATGGCGTGACGGCGAGAAAGACCCGCTTGCCAGAGGATTGGTGCAACTGGAGATGTATTTAAGTGGGTTGAGCATGGATCATGGATGGTTGGTGATCTTTGATCAGCGTAGTGATATGCCGCCGATTTCGGAGCGCACAACGACAGAGATGGCGGCGACGGCGACGGGGCGGGCTGTGATGGTCATTCGGGCGTAATGGATTATTCTGTATCACGTTGATTTGCTTGCCGTTGGCAGTTCGATTGCTGCCTGATTTGTTGTATAATGAAGCATAATGAGCTGTGTAGGTTCGTCGTGTACAGATACATCGGAGAATACAATGAACAAAACTGATAGTCCGCTGAAACGATTGGTACAGATAGCACCGCAGGATTTTGCTGAATGGTTGCTCAAGAAAAAGGTCATCACGATTACGCCAGCGACCATTGAGCTACAACCCAATCCTAATGCAACCTACGCAGATTTGGTGTTTTGGGTGACAGTGGAGCCAGATGAAGAGGATGATGAGAAGACGCCATACAAAGTTTTGCTGCATATTGAGTTCCAAGGTGAGAGTTCTAAGCGTCCCATGCGATTTCGTGTATTGGATTACATTGTCGGATTTGCTGACCAAGAACGAGGGTCACGCATTCACAGTGTCATCTTCTACATCGGCGAAAAGACCAATGTGAAAGACACAGGGCATCACCAAGTGCGAGGCATTGGCAAACGAGTAACGCTGGCGTGGCAATATGACATTATCCGTCTCTGGACACTTAATCCACAGGAACTGCTTGATGAGGGCAGACCTGTTTTACTGCCATTATTGGGCCAGGCAAACCTGAAACAGCCACAGGAGATTATTCCACAGGTTTATCAAGCAATTCGGTCTGTGCCAGAAAAAGAAACGCAACATTTACTATTGTTAGAGCTAATGGCCTTATTACAAGATGAGGAGATTATTCACATGATTGAAACGATGATAGAACAAGATGAATGGGTATTGGATACACCATACTTGCGACGTTGGCGTCGCCAGATTGAAGAAGCCCGCGAAGAAGGGTTAAATGTGGCACGCGAAGCTCGGCGTCAAGATATCCTAAAACTGACTTTATGGCGTTACAATCCACATGCGAAAGACTATTTACAACTTCAAACGTTTTTGACCTCGATTATGGCCGATACAAAACTGAAAGATATTTTTGATGCCATTATGGACATTGAAGATTTCAAACAGTTTTATCAGTTTGTGGAAGAGATTGCGCAACCTGCCAGCGAGATGGATGCTGTTGCTGCGTGAATTGGGTGTCAACTATATCTCTGAACTGTCGAGCCAGATTGTACTCACAGGAACTTGTACAAATGACAACAATCGCAATTGACTTACCTACAGCCAAAATATCACAAATAGAGCATGTCGCAACTCGACTCAAGAAGCCTGTCTCGACGCTAATTTCGGATATTGTGCTGTCTGTTTTACCATCTGTGGATGATGTACCGGAAGAGATGCAGGTTGAACTGTAGCAGATGACATGGCTGGACACACCAAGTCTTTGGCGCATTGCCGACGGGCAGATGAATATGGCACAACAAGCCCGTCTGCGCACGTTGACTCAGCAACAAATTGAGCAGGCGTTGACAGAGCCTGAGCGTGAAGAGTTGGCAGAATTGCAACATGAGTATGGCCGCGCAACGTTGCGCAAAGCACACGCGTATATGTTGCTTGGTGTGCGTGGTGGCAACCCAATTTTAAAGCAGTAGACCATGTCAGATTACATCGCCAAAAGTGTACGCCAGCAAATCTATGAAGCCTCCAAGAATCGTTGTGAATATTGCCAAACCGACCAACGTATTACGGGTGGACAAATGCATATCGAGCATATTATTCCGACATCGCGAGGTGGTTCATCGATGTTTGCAAATTTGTGTTTGTCATGCGCTTGGTGTAACACCTTCAAATCGGATAAAATCACAGGGCTTGACCCAACAACAGGTGTTGAAGTCCCTCTATTTCATCCACGAGAAGACGCTTGG
>JBCCFC010000162.1:0-15305 GCA_039029935.1 Chloroflexota bacterium | reverse complement strand
CGATAATACACCTATGTCTAAACGAGATTTCTTTCACAATGCTGTATGCGCTGCACTTGAAAAAGAGGATTGGGACATCACTGATGATCCATTGCAGATCAAGTGGGGTGGTGCGACGATTAAAATTGATATTGGTGCGGAGCGTCTGTTGGCTGCAGAACGGGGCGATGAGAAAATTGCGGTCGAAGTGAAGAGTTTCCTCAGCCGTTCACCGCTTTCTGAATTTCATACAGCGTTAGGGCAGTACATTGGCTATCGACGGGTGTTGCGTGATACTGAACCAAACAGAAAACTCTTCTTGGCGGTTCCTATCGATATCTATGATGATTTTTTCGAGACGGAATATGCACAGTCGCTCGTTAATGAAGAGGGCGTGACGCTTTTGATTTATGATCCAATCAATAAGGTGATTGTCACATGGAAAAATTAAACATTTACCAGAAATATATTCAGGAAATTCTCAGTGGCTACTACGATCACGACAGACACCCCAACACCTCCCAACTCATCTTCGACACCGAACGCAACCACTATCAACTGCTCTCACTCGGCTGGCGGGGTGAGTTCAAGCGCATTTGTGACATCATTGCGCATGTCGATATCATTGATGGCAAGATTTGGGTGCAGCGGGACTTTACCGAGCCAAGTATCACGGACCAATTGGTCGAACGGGGTGTTCCCAACACCGATATCGTACTTGGCTTTCACCCACCCTATAAGCGGCCATTTACCGAGTTTGCTGTCCAGTAATCGCGACACATTCTATCTGTACTCACACCTATCCGAATGGACGTTGATAGACCAGTCGTTATCATAGTGAAACTATGATGAATGAAGCAAGACAGAAGATGATTGCCACTATTTCCACTTTCGAGTTTGATGCATTTCCAAAAAAGCTTGCTGACAAAAAGAAATATGTAGTGACAAATAATACATATTGCCAAGCTAATAAACGTGTGGTAGACTACGGTCCGAAATGGACCAGTATCTATCAGCGAGTAGGATATTATTTGCGCTCATACTGAACTGTCCAATAGCTAAAGAGTCATTCATATTCAGGATTAGTTACGCAGGGGTATAGGTGTGGCTTCGAGTTCAATAGGTATCTCAGAAAAAGAGTCATTCACATTAAGTAAAGCGTGGCGAGACACGCTGGTTGGTTATTCGTTTGCGCTACCGTTTATCGTCCTCTATGTCATCTTCACACTCTATCCGATTGTCAGAGGTTTCTGGATTTCGCTGCATAAATGGGAATTAGTCGGCACCAATATTCAGTTTATTGGCCTCAGCAACTATCAACGCCTCCCCTCAGACAAACTCTTCTGGAGTTCACTGGAACATACCATCTTTTTTGTCTTTCTTTCGGGTCCAGTGCTTGTTATCGTGGGGTTGTTATTTGCGCTGATGCTCAATCGCCAAATACGGGGGATGGGCTTTTTCCGCACCATGTTCTATATGCCGAATATCCTGTCAGTCGCGGTGGTTGGTCTGATTTTTGCACGGGTTTTTGCGCCGGATGATGGTGGTCTGATCAATGCGGTGCTTGTCCAATTAGGCATCGAACCGATCCGCTGGACCATTGACAGAAATCTTGCCATGCCCGTGATCGCATTGACCACCGTTTGGTGGACAGTTGGATTCAATACACTGGTGTTTTTAGCAGGACTTCAGGGCATCGACAAACACCTGTACGATGCCGCCAAGGTTGATGGCGCGAACAACTGGCACTTGTTCCGCCATATTACCATCCCTAGCTTGCGCCGCCCCATGACATTCGTAATGGTGCTTCAAGTCATTGCCTCATTTCAGCTTTTCGGGCAGGTGGATGTGATTACTGGCGGCGGCCCTTCCGGAGCGACGCGCACAATTGTCTATTACATCTATGAACGATCCTTTGATTTCTGGCAACTTGGATATGGGTCGTCAATGGCATTTATCTTATTTATTATTTTGGTTGTTTTGTCCATCATCCAATTGCGCATTCAGGAAAGAGACGCATGACAGCAAAAGTAACAACACTCACGCCATCATCTCAAGCACAAAAACCTTTCCTTCAGCGACATGGCAAGATGATTTACATGACAGCCCTCAGTCTATTTACAGTATTCTGGATGTTGCCCATCATCTGGACGTTAGTCACCTCGTTCCGTCCTGAGATACATATTCAGGCAAATGTGGCGACACTCATACCGAATCCCTTCACGACTGAAAACTGGATGTATGTCATGCGATCAAGCAAAATCCCTCGCTGGTTGTTTAATAGCTCGTTTGTTGCAATAACCCATACCATTCTGCAACTGATCGTTTGTTCCTTAGCGGCCTATGCCTTTGCACGTATTGAATTTAAAGGTCGCCGGATCATTTATCCACTTGTGTTGGCTGGCTTGATGGTCCCGGGGCAGGCGACATTCATTCCTGTTTATTTGATGTTCTCTGAACTTGAGTTGTTAAATACATACACGGCTCTGATCTTACCCGGTATTGCGTCGCCATTTGCGATCTTCCTGCTTGTTCAGTTCTTTAAAGATATTCCAGTAGAGTTAGAAGAGGCGGCCAATATAGATGGTGCGTCCCGTTTGACTATCTTTGCAAGGATTATTCTACCGCTTTCAATACCCGTACTGACCACCTTGGCGATCTTTACATTCCTCGGGAACTGGAATAGTTATCTTTGGCCCCTCGTCACCGCCACCATCGACGAGGTACGGACTATCACCATCGGTCTCAAATTGATCTCGCAACAGTGGGGCTATCAAGACAGTTATGGGCGGGTGATGGCCGCAGCTTGGATTGGTGCCATGCCGATTGTCTTGTTTTTCTTTGTTTTTCAGCGCAGTATCCTGAGTGGTATTTCGATTGGAAGTGGCACTAAAGGATGAGTTTATATCTACAAGTTTCTATAGAACTGTTGCATAACAAGATACCTCGGATTGAAATCCGAGTCTGATATGCAAAACCTGATAAATCAGGTTGGCGTTGACACTCATCTAGTATGCTTCAGCATACTTTGCATGGCAGACACCGAATTCATTCGGTGGCACTCGTTATTTTGCAACAACTCTTATCTATAAGTTTCTATCTATAAGGAGAAATACTGTGAAAAGAACTGTATATCTTTTAGCGGCACTATTATTGCTGGTGCTAGCTGCCTGTCAACCAGCACCAGTTGAGGGGCCCAGTGCAGCAGAGGCAGAGGCGGTCGCTGAAGCGGAGTCTGGAGATGCGTCAGCAGTCGAGTTTTCTCGCTTCTTTGGCGAATGTGAAGATGAATATGGAGACATCACTGATCTGGAAGATACCGCAAATTTTACGGGTGAATGTTCGATTATTCAGATCATGACCAATGCCTACAACGAGCAGAACCCAGATAATCCGGTTTCAACAACGGTTACAGATTGGCCTGGTTTTACGGAATTGAACACGCGTTTGGCGGCTAATGATCCACCAGACATCGCTATTCTACATGGTATCCGTATTCCTAACTATGCGTCGCGTGGTTTGCTTGCGCCGGTTGGTCCCGTTCTGGAAACGTATGGGATTGATGTCGATAACTTTACCGATGCAGCTCGTGAATATGTAAGCTACGAAGGCGAACTATACGGCATTCCACTCGACTTGCATGGGCATCTGTACTTTATCAACCTTGATTTATGGGAACAAGCGGGCATGGTGGGTGATGATGGTGTACCGATGATTCCGACCAATTGGACAGAGTGGCAGGCAGCCGCAGAGCAATTCTTTGAAGCGACGGGCGTCCCAATGTTTGAACAACCCGCTGGTGGTGCCAGCTGGTCACGTGACTGGATGGCACTGGTTTACCAGCAAGGTGGTTCAATTGAAAATGCAGACGGGCTTCCAACGATTGATACAGCGGAAGGTGCTGCGGCTATAAATTTGATTATCGACATGTATAACGGTACATTTGCATCGGAAGATGGCGCATCCAACACAGGGGAAGCCTTTTCCAGTGGTGAGGTCGGAAGCCACCGCAATGGTACTTGGACAGTGAACTATTTCGATGCACAGGCTGCCGATCCTGATATTCCATTGAATCGCTTCTACGTCACATCCTTCCCACAGTTCTTTGATCAACCAGCAACTTGGTCAAGTACACACGCCTATATTATCCCATTGGGTACGGATGCTGATGCGGATCAGATTGATCGGATTATGAAGTTCTTGTCTTGGATGAATGAAAACAATGGTGTTTGGGCATACACAGGTCACTTCCCTGTCAACAACAGCGACATTGAATCTGAGGCGTTCACCGCAATTCCGCATCGTATGGAATATGGCAACTTCAGCGCAGAAGCGATTCCTATGCCACGTTATTCTTGGGTAACCGCGTTTGAAGACATTATGAATGAAGAAATTCAAGCGGCCGTTTTGGGTGATAAGTCCGTTGAGCAAGCACTCGTCGATGCGCAAGCACGCTTTGATGACTTTGTTGACTTTGGTCAGTAAACCAGCCTTGATTGCAGTCGCATCAAGATAAGGGACAACTTTGGGCGGGCCTTCGGGTCCGCCTTTTCAAATTACAGGCATAATTCAGAGGTAGCGTTGATATGAGAACCTTACGCCCACCTGCCGTACCGCTCGTCGTGAACGATCCGTACATGAGTGTATGGTCAATGAGCGACAAATTGACGGATGAGTGGTCAAAACATTGGACAGAGACAAACCATACAATGTGTGGATTGATTCGCATTGATGGGCAACCTTACCGTTTTATGGGCGGAAAATTTTACTTTGCGACGTTGGATGTGCCGATCATGGAACAGACATCATTGCAGGTTACGCCCACACGCACGATCTACACCTTTGCGATGAGTGGCGTCGAATTAACCGTGACCTTTATGACAGCACTTCTCCCTCACAATCTTGAATTGATGTCGCGTCCAGTGACAACGGTTGAAATGGATGTGAAGGCAACGGATGGAAAGCTGCATGACGTTGCCTTATATTTCGAGGTTTTGAGTGATTGGGTGATTGACAATCGGTCGCAGAAAGTGGTCTGGGGACGACATCGGCTCGGAGACCGCGATCTGCTGTGGATGGGATCATTAGAACAGCCCATGCTCGAAAAATCGGGCGATGACCTGCGAATCGATTGGGGGTATCTCTATACAACCTCGATCCAACCCGCTATGAGTGCCTTGGCACTAGATACCACTATGCGTACACAGTTCACTCAATCAGGCACACTGCCAACAACGGACAACTCAGATATGCCGACTGCCGTTGATAATCGCCCGCCACATCCAGCGATGGCATGGGCAAAGGAACTGGGGTCTGTAGACGAAAACAGGGTATCATGGCAAGTGATCTTGGCGTATGATGATGGCTTTTCAGTGGAGTATATGTACCGCCGCTTGCGGCCTTACTGGCGTAAAGATGGGGTGAATGCCTCCGCATTGGTACAGTCCACCATTGATCGCTTTGAAGAAATTAAATCTGCCTGTGTGTTCTATGACAATGAATTGATGGCAGATTTAGCGCAAGTTGGCGGGTCAGAATATGCGCAATTATCCGCACTCGCCTTCCGTCAATGTATTGCGGCCCACAAACTGGTCATAGACGGTGATATAGACGGGACACCCTTATTTTTCTCAAAAGAAAACTTTAGCAATGGCTGTATGGGCACAGTCGATGTCACCTATCCTTCCAGCCCATTTTTCTTGTTCTTCAATCCTGATATCCTACAAGCGATGCTCACACCGATCCTTGACTATGCCTCGTCAGCCCGCTGGAAATTTCCGTTTGCGCCGCATGACATCGGGCGTTATCCATTGGCAAATGGACAGATGTACGGTGGTGGCGAGGAGACAGACCTCAACCAAATGCCCGTTGAAGAGTGCGGCAACATGCTGATCATGGTGACGGCATTGTGCAAAGTCCGGTCAGACATTGGGTACGCTCACCGTTATTGGGACACCCTGAGTATGTGGGCAAACTACCTCTTGGACAAAGGGCTTGATCCAGAGAACCAGCTCTGCACCGACGATTTTGCGGGACACCTCGCACATAACGTCAACCTGTCCGTCAAAGCATTAGTTGGGATTGCCTGCTATGCATGGCTGTGTGAGCAAAATGGGATGCTCGACAAAGCCAATGACATTCGGACGACGGTTGAGGGTATGGTCGAGCAGTGGGTGGCGATGGCTGATGACGGCGATCATTATCGTCTAACATTTGACAAACCAGACACATGGAGCCAGAAATACAATCTGGTCTGGGATAAGCTGCTTGATCTCAGGCTATTTCCAGATGAAGTCTTTGAAAAAGAGCTTGCCTATTATAAGACGAAACAGCTTGCCTATGGCTTACCGCTTGACAACCGAAGTAGCTATACAAAGCTCGACTGGATTGTATGGACAGCAAGTTTGGCAGAATCCAAAAATGAGTTTACCTATTTTATCAGACCCATGTACAAATGGTTGGCGGAATCTGAAAGCCGTGTGCCGATGACGGACTGGTATTATACGGACAGTGGCTTACAGGTCGCCAAAATGCAAGCACGGTCGGTTGTAGGCGGCGTATTTGTCCGGTTGTTATGTGACAAAGACCTGCATCAAAAGTGGTTGGATAAGCGACAATAATGAAAGGGAAACGTGACAATGCCCAGACGTATGAACATGCTGATGATGCTGATTATTCCGATATTGTTGGTTGCCTGTGACAACATACAGCCCATTATACAGCCCATTGATAACCGAGTCTTTGTCGATAGGAGCGACAGTGCGGGGATTACGTCCACGCATCATGGCATCTGGGATGAGAATAGGCCTGTCCCGTACGATAACGGCTATCTGGCAGCGGGTCTCGCATGGAGTGATTTTGACAATGATGGCTGGGTTGATCTGTTTGTGACGGGCAATATGGACCCCAATGTCCTCTATCATAACAATCAAGACGGTACATTCTCTGTCTCTGAACATTCGGACACGCTCAGTTTACCCGATGTGCTTAGTGGTGGGGCTGTGTGGGCCGACTATGACAATGATGGCTGGCGCGACCTGTATGTATTGAATATGGGCGCAAACCGTCTGTTTCGCAATCTCGACGGAAACGGCTTTGAGGATGTCACCATGGATGCAGGCGTTGGCGATACTGGCAAAGCGTCAACGGCGGCATGGGGCGACTATAACAAAGACGGTTATCTCGATCTCTATGTGACCAATTGGGCTTGCTATCCGGAATGTGATCCAGTCGATTTTTCACGCAGTCGTGATGTGTTATATCGCAACAATGGCGACGGCACGTTTACCGATGTGTCCGAACTGCTCATATTTGAAAAACTCCTGGGTGCAGGATTTGCCGTTAGTTTTGTCGATTACGATAATGACCTCGATCTGGATATCTATGTCGTGAATGACAGAGTGGCGAACCCTGTTGGGAATGTCCTGTGGCGTAATGATGGCGCAGGCTGTCAGGCATGGTGCTGGACGGATGTCTCAGAAAGCTCAAAGACCGATTCGCTTGTGTATGGCATGGCTATCGCTGTCGGCGACTATGATAATGACCTTGATCTGGATTTCTATGTCCCAAGCATGGTTTCCGAAATGGTTTTGCTTGAGAATCAAGGGGATGGCACGTTTAACAATGTGACCCAAGAGGCAGGTGTTCATTATTCGACCGGAAAAGCGGTTGGCTGGGGGACAGCCTTCTTTGATTTTGATAACGATGGCTGGCTTGATCTCTACCTTGCGGCGACAGGCATCTCACCCATTTATGGTCACGCAGGCAAGCTTTTTGATTATCCTGATATGCTCTATCATAACAATCATGATGGCACGTTCACGGCACTGGCACACACGCTATTTTCGACTGAAGACCCCTTACCCACGATGGGCATGAGTACCGCCGATTTCAATAACGACGGTTTGGTTGACTATGCGTTGACAATCTGGGATGAGGGTCATCGTCTTTATCAGAATGCGGGTAGGCATGATGAGGCGAACAATTGGCTCAGTATAACACTCGTTGGTGAGAATGGCCTACCGCGTGACCCGATTGGCACACGTGTTATGATAACAACAGTAGATGGTTTGGTCCAGACCCGCGAATTGAAGTCTGGTTCAAGCTTAGGTGCTGGAAACGACCTGAGACTGCACTTTGGTCTGGGCGCATCGACCATCGAGCAGGTTGAGGTTCAATGGCTCAATGGGGAAGTGGATACGTTTCTTGATGTCAGCGAAAATCAACATTGCTTGATAACACCGGAAACGATTGACTGTTCAACTAGGTGAGTGACGTAAATGATGAATGAACCACCCGCACCACTTTTTCGCGATCCAATCTACGATGGTGCCGCCGACCCAACCGTGATCTGGAATTACCAGGAAGAGTCGTGGTGGCTGCTGTATACCAGCCGACGTGCCAATGTGAGGTGTCGCGGCGTAGCGTGGGCACATGGAACGGACATCGGTATCGCCAGCTCATCGGACAATGGCCGAACATGGCTCTATCGCGGCACCCTCCAAGGATTAGAATTTGAGCATGGTAGAAACACCTTCTGGGCACCGGAAGTCTTATGGCACGATCAGGTCTATCATATGTATGTGAGCTATGTTCGCGGCGTTCCCCATGATTGGTCAGGGACACGCTCGATTGTACACATGACGAGTCGAAACCTGTGGGATTGGCAATACGAAAGCACCCTCTCCTTGACCTCTGATCGTGTCATTGATGCTGCCGTCATGCAATTATCGGACAACCATTGGCGGATGTGGTACAAGGATGAGGTCAATCAGTCGCACACCTACGCCGCCGACAGCCATGATCTATACCACTGGACCATACACGGACCCGTGATCACCGACTGTGCGCACGAGGGTGCCAATGTATTTCGCTGGCAAGAACGATACTGGATGATTACGGATTGCTGGCAGGGACTTGGGGTCTATTGGTCGGATGACGCTGCACATTGGAAACGACAGGAACACAACATTCTCGATACCCCCGGTCAGCGCACCGATGACGGCGTGATTGGCGGGCACGCTGATATCCACGTTGATATTGATGCGCAAGGAGACCGTGCGTTTATCTTTTATTTTACCCATCCCGACTGGGATCGAACACGTATCTACGGTACGCACGAAAACCAACCGTATGCCGTGAAACGAACCTCGGTGCAAGTCGCCGAAATTGAGCTTTGTGGCAACACGCTGGTGTGTGATAGAAACAAGCCGTTTGATTTCACATTACACGCACCGCGTAGTCAAAGCCGTCAGTGAGTCGATTGCGGGGCCAAATTTTGGATGAATTCCTGACCTACTACTACAAAGCAGGCACAGAACCGTTTCGCACATTGTCGACGCTGAACGATGATGAATTTATGGCTGTCATGAAGGATAACTTCCCCGAGGACCGTTTATCTCATAAAGCACCACGACGACGTATCACCGAACGTCGTGCGACGGAACAGTGGCTTCGAGAGACATTTATCAAGCAGGGTGGCAAACCTAAACTCGACTATCCTTTCTACATGGTTCTGGGTACGTCAAACTACATTGAACAGTATGATGGCTTTGAAGGCATTTACCACACGGTTCAAGTTCCTTTGGCTGAATTTGATAGCACGGATGTGAGCTTTACATACCCTGATAGCGTTATTTCTAAATGGTTGGCAGATTGTCATCATCCACTGTATAACAGTGCCTATCATGGTAAAATATTCTCGTTATCCGCAATTCGTGCGTTGATTGCCAACTATGGCATCACGGGCTGCGAATGGGTTGAGCAACCAGAACGCAAGTTTGATATTTTTAT
Organism: Chloroflexota bacterium; assembly: GCA_039029935.1. GTDB lineage: Bacteria > Chloroflexota > Anaerolineae > Caldilineales > Caldilineaceae. Next base: position 5,534 of record JBCCFC010000162.1, on the reverse strand, counting down.
CGAAGCGCAAATATGGAATGATGCGCCGCTGCAATCATATCTGTGAAAACACAACGGCGACTACGCCAACCACGCAACCACAACTGCTGCCACATCATCACGGCCACCGCTGTCACCAACATGGCAAGGTGGCTTTGGCACAGGCTACTTGACATTCATTGGAATAGCGAATCTGACTTATGGTATAATTTCATGAAGCGTTTGGGTGTAGAAAATTGTTGATCTCAACAAGTCTAGCTATATCATTTCTTTTGCAATGACAGAGGAGTCATGATGAAACCATTTTCAAAGTGGAAAATTTTTGAAGTTGAAAAAGAATTTCAAGTCAAACAACAAAGTAACTATACCTTATTAAATGAGTGGCTGAGAGGAAATCAGGAATCTTCTGGTGATGCATGTCCACCCATCGATAGGCTGACTACATTGCAGAAACGCCTCATCAAACACGTGCATGATTGGAATGAGCAGGAATTGAAGATGCGTTTTATCAGCCCTATCTTGGACATGATTGATTTTGAGCAATCCAACTATCAGCCTTTTTTTGAACGCGAGATTTCTATCCATTACAAAGACGAAAAGTTGTCTGGTGAAGTGGATTTCATTGTTGCTCAGGGGTTACGCGTGCCAGAGCAGCCCTATTTTTTCATTCACGAACATAAAAAGGAGGCAGATTCCTCTGGTGATCCATTAGGACAGGTGATGATTGCAATGGTTGTGGCGCAAATGCTCAATGAAACAAACCATCCAGTTTATGGTGCATATATTGTAGGGCGTCTCTGGCACTTTGTCGTTCTCAATGGCAAAGAATATGCAGTTAGCCTAGCCTATGATGCCACACGTGAACACATCAATGATATTTATAGCATTTTGATGAAGGTCAAAGCGATTATCAACCAACTAGCTGAATCAAAGTCCGGTCATTCCTCAGAATAAAATATGCTTTTCCAGTTTGGGCAGTGTGTTTCAGCCATCCACCACGCGTTGACCACAACCCACGCACACCAACACAACGGCGACCACGCCAACCACATAACCACAACCGCTGCCACATCATCACGGCCACCGTTGACACCAACACGGCAAGGGCGACTTTGGCACTGGCGACCTTGCGCCATTGGACTATCACTGCTTGCGACACAACAACCGATTCATCATCAAGTGGGCTGATAAGTTCTGATGGTTTCCATCGTGTAATTATTGAATCAAGTCGCGGATAATGGGCTTGAGTGCTTTTAATATCGAAACGATGGCAAAAATATCCTCACGCACGGCAACATAGGGTAGGCTGATGACGTATTCTTTGCCTTGCAACACAACAAAGTACCAGATAGCTCCTTTGACATAACAGCCATAGATCGGATGCTTATGCTCATTCAGTTCCTGTGCAACCAACATGGCAGCTAACACTTGTCCTGCCGGATCGCCCTCTGGGTCTTGCTCGCGTTTATATTCTTGAAAACAGAAATAGGGTTTTTGTGGACGACGTTTCCCTGATGCAATCATCCCATCTGGCTTACCACTCAATTCAATACCATCTATGGTGCTGCCAAATAGACGTTGATTGAAAAAATTGAACATCTTATCTGCATAATTGGCAAATAACATCAGGGGGGCGATAAAACCAAAGGTAAGTTCGTCCTCATTCCAATCATGAACATGTTTGATGAGCTCTCTTTGTAAATGTAGAATTGTTGGGTGCTCATATTTTGAAATTTCAGTCTCTACATCTTCTGACTGGCCTGATAACCACGCAGTCATTGCTGGCATCTGTTCTACTTGTGTCAATCCAAACAAATGTTCCAGTTCTTGCAACGTGCAATGTTTAAAATTAAGTTTTGTAGGGCGTTGTTCCGTATTAGTATCCGTATTTGTATTAGTGTCCGTATCTGTAGCCATTTTAAACACCTTTCTCTCTGTACAAGTATGTCCATAGTTAGCATGATTGATAGTTTAAATGATTACCAGATGGGCGTCAACTACGACAGAGTAATGGGAAGTCATCATCACGGCTACCGCTGACACCAGCACGGTGAGGGCGACTTTGGCACCAGCGACCTTGCGCCATTGGACTATCACTGCTTTCGACTCAATGAGTGAATGGATGCATTTTCAAACTAATTGTTTTGAATGCAAAATATGTTTTTATATGTTCTATCATAAGCATATAGAGATTATTGTCCCCAATGGCATAGACAAATAATGTCCATCAGTCCAAGCAAACCGCCATCAAAATGAGTGACATCCAGATGATGTACTCCTTTTATTTGGCTGAGGACATTGCGTATATTTTCTAGTTCAAGCAATGCAAGATTGTCATTATTGTCACTAATTACATCTAGCTCGATTTCGTTTATATTACGCAAATATAATTTCAAAAAACATCTAATCATAACTTTTAACAGTGCATCACATTATTACGAATTACCAAAAAATCAAAATTTATCCTATTATAGTCTTGTACTATTTATTTTTTGTAGTAGACTATTGCAAAAGGTAATCGTTCAGTCCCCGACAGTGGAGTGGGCACTCTCTAGAAATTCCACTTGTAACCAGTTTCCTTCTCTGACCAGTCCCAGAGTTTCGTCATAACAGCCTTGTCGTGGGCGTAGGGTTCCAGTGTGCCCTTACCGACCGGGCCAACCATTTCCATGCGACCTGTGGGACCGTATAAGGCCCGCTGTTCCAGGGTTCCTGCGGTTGCGCACATGACTTCGGGATATGCGCCTTTCTCGGCTGATTGAACCAAGGGCGTCATTATCATGAGCCGATACATGATCCGGGTTGCCATGTTGCCGCTGGTCTCGATCAGCGAGGTGGCGGACGCACCGGGGTGGCAAACGTAAACGTTGACAGTCTTGTTTGCTTCTTTGATCTTGTCTTGCAACTCATAGGCAAACATCATTTGTGCCAATTTGCTGTGACAATAGGTGCTGTTTTGGTGATAGTTCTTGTCCCAGTTCATGTCGTCGAACTGTATGGTCTTCAACCCCATTTTATAGCCAAGACTTGCAACAACCACGATGTGGCCTGTGGATTCTTCAATGCGGTCGAAAAGCATCCCACATAGGACGAAATGACCGCAATAGTTGGTGCCAAGCTGACTTTCAAAACCGTCCTTGGTGAGCTGCTGCGTTGGCACCTGTGCGATGGCGGCGTTGCAGATCAGTGCATCGATGTGCGAAACCTTCTCCAAGACCTCCGCCGCTGCTTCCCGTACGGAGGCTAGTTCCGCCAAGTCCATGCGGACAAAGGTCACGTCAGCGTCACTGCCAAATTCCTGTTTCAGGGTCGCGATGGCGGCGGCTGACTTATCGGCGTTGCGGTTCATCATCACCACTTTTGCACCCTTAGACAGCAAAATCCGTGTTGCTTCAAATCCTGTACCACTGTTAGCACCAGTGATGAGATATGTCTTACCTTTGAGAGAACTAAGTTGTGCTGGTGTCCAGCCCTCTGGGCCAAATTGTTTTGTGGTCATTGTTCAAATTCCTTGTTCTGTGTGCTTAGTTGGAATGCTGGTTTAATCTTGTTCTAATGGTTTCATTATGTTTACAATTTTTGTGTAATGATCAGCAGATACATCTGTTCATGATGTAGCTGCTGACCACTATATTAAAATCAGTTTAATGCCATTTCGAGTGCGTGCAAAATTGTGCCGACCATCATCTCAACTTTCCACGCGGATTGGGGGAGTGGACTGGTGTTTTCGCCCGAAACCCCAGCCGCCCTCTCCAACGTCGCCTGTGTCGCGGGTTGCCCAATCAACGCCGCTTCCACGTTGCTCAAGCGCAATGGAATCTGTGACACACCGCCCACGCCCACGCCAGCATCTGTAATTACGTCACCCGCCACAACGAGCCGCACCGAACATTCCACAATCGGCCACTCAGCCTCAAAACGCGAAATCGAGCGGAAGTACGCCGTTTTCTCGCCATCAATCGCAGGTGGCAACGTGATATGCGTCAGGATTTCATTGTCATCAAGCAGGTGGTCACAGTCGTGCGCCGTTCCATCGCCATATAAATCGGCAATCGGCATTTCGCGCACAGTTGTATTAATCGTTGTCTTAACCATTGCATTATAAATGAGCAGTGCCGTCGCCAACGTTGAGGCGTGTGCGTGTGCGCACCCACCGTTGTCAAATACGACACCGTTGGGGTGATGGCCCTTGCGTCCACCACACACGGCGTCACCCTTTTTCGTGCAGGGCAGATCGGGATGGCGGAAATACGAACAGCGTGTCTTTTGCAAGAGACTACCGCCAAAGCTGGCCGCCCAGCGAATTTGCGGCGTCGCCAGACCGTTCGCCGCTTGTGCCAACGCCCCATACCCAGATTGGATGGCGGGATGTTGCCCTACGTCGTCAATGGTGACGCTTGCGCCAATTGTCAGCGACCCGTCCGCATTTTCGACAAAGCCGCCAAAGTCGAGTTTGTGAATGTCGATGATCGCACCGGATGATATGCCCATGCGATAACGGTCGTGCAGGTCAGTGCCGCCAGCGCGGATTTCACCCGTTGCGCCCTGAATTTCTTCTAGTGTGTTCAGTAATGTCAACATGATTATGCAACCCCCTTCAAACCTGTCACGACATCTTGTGGGGTGATGGGTGTTTGCGTTGGACGCCAGCCAGTTGCGTGATAGACAGCGTTACCAACGGAACCAGCCACGCCAATCGTCGCTAATTCTGCCAAACCAATACCGTCACCTCGTACATCGTCGAAGCCTTCTTGGTCGAAGTACACGTGGATGTCGGGTGTATCACCGATGCCGGGGATGCGATAATCGTTTAAGTTCGCCGAGAGCACCTGACCTGTCTTTAAGTCAATGACTTTTTGTTCATACAGTGCGTACCCTAAACCCTGAATGGCACCGCCATACATTTGACTTGTCGCAAGCTCTGGCACACGGATTTTGCCAACCGCGACAGAGGTCCACACATTGATTGGTCGAATTTTGCCTAAGAGCGTGTCGACTTCTACCTCTGTTACGACTGCACCATGGCTAAACCGTCGGCCATTTGAAGGATTGGTTTCCTTACTCATCGTCGCAAAGCGTAATCCCATCAGCATTGGCTCCGCCCCCCGCTTGTCTGTGTACTCAAAGGGCGTGGCTACGGCTAGTACGTCGTCCCACGCCGTAAAGCCAGCACTATGCGCTATGCCTCCATTGGCTGCACGCACATTGCTCAAGCCAAGTTTTGCCTGCGATTCTTTTACAAGGTGTTCCATCACCTTCTCGCACGCAGTGACGGTGGTTGGATAGACGGAAACGTTTGTTTGGCTGCCCGTTGACATGGGGCCAATTGGCAGTTCTGAGTCGCCAACTTCAATGATTACCTGATGACGACTCATACCCAGTGTATCTTCAACCGCCTTGGCTAGCGCAGTGCGTGTGCCGTTGCCCACATCTTGCGATCCGCAGCTCACTTTAAATCCGTTTGGCGACGAACTAACCCTGACCTTTGTATGTGGATGATAGAGGAACATCCATTGCGACATAGCCAGTCCGATGCCACGCTTGAAACGCCCTTT
>JBCCFC010000161.1:0-15349 GCA_039029935.1 Chloroflexota bacterium | reverse complement strand
CAAAGTCACTTTCCGTATCACACTGAACACACGGCGGCTTTTGCACCTTGTACCGGTAACCCTTTTCCGTTCACTCTTTGAAGCATGCACATATTTTCTTGAGCAAGCTTGCAAAACTGCCATTCCTGCATTCTAAACATCAATGTAGCTGATGATGCGGACACCATAAAAATGGATTGCTGGATTTTATAAGCCCGCGACACTATTTTTTGTTCAAGCGAATGGCTACATAAATAACCAGAGTGAATAGCCAACGTAGACAGCCAGCAGAATGCCCCCTTGCCAACGGAGGATTCTATTGGGGCGTGTGATAGAGAAGATAAAGGCCAAAATCGCAATGCCCAGCATCACGGGGTAATCCAAATATTGCATATTCTGTGGCGCAGGAATGGGCTTAATCAGGGCATTCGCCCCACCAATCAATAGCATGTTATAGATGTTGCTGCCAACAACATTGCCCACGGCAATATCCCCTTCATTGCGTCGAATGGCAACAACCGTTGTCGCTAATTCTGGTAGACTTGTGCCAAGTGCCACCAATGTGAGACCAATGACAAGCTCTGGCACCCCAATGGCCTCTGCCAATACAGTTGCGGATGTTACAAGCCAATTTGCCCCGGCAATCAGACCCACAACCCCAATCGCAATCAACCCTAAATCCTGCCACATCGGAATTTTGGACAAATCATCGCTTGATGCATCACCTTCATCGTCATGTTCGCGCCCTTTGGAGGAAATATAACTGTACCAAGTAAAGGCAATGATACCCAAGAAAAGAATTAACCCTTCAATACGATTGATTTCACCATACCCTGAGCCATCCCAATCCCAACACATCAGCACAAACATGATACTAATGCCAATCATCAAGGGAAATTCACGCCGCACCAAGGTTTTTTCCACAGCAATCGCACTGAGGACAGCCGCTGTCCCCAAAATCAAGCCGACATTGGCAATATTACTGCCAACAATATTCCCAATGGCAATATCGCTTGCACCCCCGCCTTGGAAGTTTGCAATAAGGCTGACCAGCAATTCCGGCAGACTTGTGCCCAATGCAACAATCGTCAAGCCAATGACGACGCCGGGGACATGATAGCGCGATGCCAAACGACTGGCTCCACGCACCAAAAACTCGGCTCCACCGACAAGAAAGACAAATCCCAAAAGGAATAGTCCAATGTTCATGAGTAATTCTGTTGAAGACAATGAAATGGTCCTTCGTTTGTGTGATAGGGTTCATCATACATGATACCCCATAATTTGCTGTTTAATGGTTATAAGTTTCGTATGTTCAATTGCGCTTGTAACGCGCGTATCTGTTCTTCAAGTTGTCGACGCATCTGGGTTTCTTCCTTAGCTCTACGTTCAGCTTCAATACGAGCAGCAGCCTCCTCTTCAGCACGATGAGCCTCCTCCTCCGCACGGCGAGCCTCCTCCTCCGCACGACGAGCCTCCTCCTCCGCACGACGAGCCTCCTCCTCCGCACGACGAGCCTCCTCCTCCGCACGACGTTCTGCTTCGGCGCGGGCAACCGACTCTTCAGCCAAGTTCTGCGATGTTTCTGCCAACCGATCTGATGCCTCAATCAAGTCATCAGCCAAATTATCCGGAGTCGGTAGCGGGTTGCCTTGGGCATCATAACACCGAACATCACCTTCATGAAGGCCAATCCATGCATTCACTGGAGCCATCCACAGCCAGCCGAATTGATTGGGCGTTATCTCAACATAACCGCGTGAAGTCAATTCATACCCAAGCAAGCGTAAGGTCGGGATTGGGTTACCGCGACGTCTCAGTCCATCCACAATAAAGTAGTAAGGGACACCTAATTGTTCATATCGCTGGACTTTATCCTGTAAATCAGCATGTCTTGAAGAGGGAGATGTAACTTCAATAAGAAGGCTAGGTACTGTCCCTTCTTCAGATGCTTTAAAAATCGTTTGCGGACTCCTCTCTGGGTTCTGCACATTAAAGAGTACAGATATGTCCGGTGAATAGTGTTGAATACCAGGAATGTTCCAATCAATGCCTACCTCTGTCAAGATAAGAAGCCCTTGTATGTGTCGCAAATAGAGTTCAAGTACACTCTCTATATATTTAATAATCGCACGCTGAGATCGATTATTCATATGATCGTCTCCCTCTTGTGGGTGCAGATAGTCATCTAAGGTAAGAGGTACGCCCACTATCTGTTTCTTGCCATGTTCGTCTGTTTCTACAATGTATCGCCACCCATAGATAGCCTCATCGCCATCCATAACCGCATCTGCTGGTGGCCTATGCACACGCCAAAAATCGTCCTCATAGCCATTCCCATTTGTATACTGGGTACTATCAATGTCGAAGTCAGTCACAGCCGTGATGTTCAATGGGGGATGCTCAACTTGGGTATATGTACTATCCGTCAATTTCTCTTTTAAGTTCACAGACATAGTTCTGTCCCTCCATCTTTACCGTGGTGATCTTTATTGCGGCGACACATCACGAATAAACCGTCCTTGCATACTCCAAGGACCCGTCCATGTCACCTGTGCCTCAATCAGACGACCACGTAGCGGCAGCTCGCTTTCAACAAAGACCAGTTTATTCTGGCGGGTGCGTCCACGCCACTTGCCTTTATGCGGACTCTCCACCAACACTTCAACTGTCTCACCCAACATGCGACTGGTAATCTCTCCACAGACCTCTTCTTGCAACGCCTCTAAGCGACGATGACGCGCCACTTTTACCTCCTCGGGTACATCGTCCGCCATTCGTCGTGCGCTTACCGTTCCAGGGCGTGGACTGTAGCGCGCCAAGTGCGTCTTGTCAAGCCGCAACTCATCCAGAATTGTATAGGTCTGCTCAAATTGTTCATCGGTCTCGCCACAGAACCCGACAATGATGTCTGTATGGATAGCCGCATCAGGGACAATCTTGCGAATGCGGTGAATCAGTTTACGATAATCATCACTGGTATAGCCACGTCGCATCGTTTCAAGCACAGTATCGTCACCTGCCTGAATCGGCACTTCGATATGCTCGCAGACTTTGGGTAAATCACGCACGGTCTCCAGAATGCGGTCAGTCATGTAATTGGGGTGGCCTGTCAAAAAGCGGATACGCCACAAGCCGTCAATATCGTGGACAGCATGGAGCAAGTCGGCCAAATCTGGCACATCACCATCGGCCATGCCATTAAATGCCGATACGTGGCTACTGCTGCCCAAATTGCCCTCACGCCAGTCATAGCCATAGCGATCCACAATCTGGCCGAGTAATGTCACCTCACGAACCCCTTGCGCAACCAAGCCCTCAATTTCGCTGACAATATCCGCAATGGGCCGACTACGTTCAATGCCTCGTCGGAACGGAATAATGCAGAAGGTACAGGCATGGCTACATCCATAGACAATCGGCACATGGGCGGCGACGGGTGCTTCCCCACTGAGTGCCAGATGTTTGATAGATTGGGTGGTGCTGCTAGGAACATTGGTGGCTAGGTCTAATTCTAGGGTTGACACAGTGTCAGGCACAGTGTCAGGCACAGTATCTGACACAGCGCCTGACACTGTGGCTTCATCCTGTAGCTGATAGCGCTGTTTTAACTGTTCCTGTTCAATTACGGCCATCTCTGCGTCAATCTCTTCTTGTCGCAGATAGTTAATCAGCGGTGAGGATTCGCTGGGCGGCATAAATACATCGACTTCGGGATAGGCATCCATCAATTTTTGGCTTGGTTTGACCCCGACCATACAGCCCATCAGTGCCAGCGTTCGGTTGGGCTGTGACCGTCGCCAAGGCTTTAGACTGCCCAACTTGCCAATGGCTTTGTTTTCAGCACTCTGACGCACCACACAGGTGTTAAGCACCACGACATCGGCCTCGTTTAGCGCATCGGTGGGTGCATAGCCAATTTTCTCTAATTCTGCTGCGACATGATTGCTGTCGGCTACATTCATCTGACAGCCAATTGTCCAGATGTGATATTTTTGTTCGTCTGTTTTAATCATTTGTCCCCCTCCTGTCATCCGGTTTAAGTCGGGCAGGTGTAATCGTTCAAATAACCTTCAGAAATCCAACTTTTAACAAAAGTTGGATTTCTGAAGACTTCACAAATTCTTATGATCCATAACTCATTGAATTGTACAGAGTGCTATACATTCTGTCAATATCACAGGTCCCAAATTGCTAGCTACCTGAATATCTTGTATCCTAGCCCACTGGTCAAAGTACACGAGTTTCTGTTATACTATTGTATTAACAACAAACGAAAGGGTCTAATTTAATCAAATTTGTTTGAATCAAATTCGTATAATCAGGCTAACGCAACTGGAAATAGATGACACCAGTAAACCGTAGAGACTTGCTCGTTCAAGTCCCTACCTTAGCGTGAGCCTTACAATCATATAGGATAATTTTATGGATGCAAATTGGAGTCGCAATGCATTTGTCTATATACTGATCTTGGTAGCAGGTGCAGCACTTTTCTACAACATATATCAACCTTCTGAGGCCCCCGACGAAATCACTATGGGGCGATTGGCACAGTCCATCGTTGAGGGACGTATTCACGAGGTCCGTGTCGGTGCGGAGGAAGTCGAAGTATTTGTCACGCAAGATGGCACACCACTAATGGCGCGTCGCGAAGTGGATGTACCGCTGACCGAAACGTTGCTTGGTTTAGGGGTCAGTACACAACAACTTGCCAATGTGAAAATCAGTTATAAACCACCCAGCAACAGCGGCAACTGGCTGGCGTTAATCATTAACCTTTTACCCTTGGTCTTTATTGCAGGCTTGTTCTTTATTATCTTTCGCCAAACCCAAGGGAACAACAATCAGGCGCTCTCGTTTGGCAAGAGTAAAGCCCGTCTGTTTACAGGCGACACCCCAACCGTAACCTTTGACGATGTCGCTGGCTCCGATGAGGCCAAACAGGAACTACAGGAGGTGGTTGAATTCCTCCAAGAGCCGCAAAAGTTTGCCGCATTAGGCGCACGGATTCCCAAAGGTGTGTTGCTCGTGGGTCCACCGGGAACAGGCAAAACCTTGATGGCAAAAGCGGTTTCTGGAGAGGCGGGTGTGCCATTCTTTAGCATTTCTGGTTCAGAGTTTGTGGAAATGTTTGTCGGTGTTGGTGCAAGCCGTGTACGTGACCTCTTTGAACAGGCCAAGCGCAACAGCCCCTGTATTATTTTCATTGACGAAATCGACGCCGTAGGCCGCTATCGTGGTACAGGTTTGGGTGGCTCACACGACGAACGTGAACAGACACTCAATCAAATTCTGGTTGAAATGGATGGGTTTGGCACGGATACCAACGTCATTTTGGTGGCTGCGACGAATCGCCCCGACATTCTTGACCCCGCTCTCTTGCGTCCGGGTCGTTTTGACCGCCGTGTAACGATGGACCGTCCAGATGTGAAGGGGCGTCTTGCTATTTTGAATGTACATGTCAAGGGCAAGCCCATTTCGCCCGATGTTGATCTGGAGCAGATTGCCAAACAGACGCCTGGCTTTGTCGGTGCAGATTTGGAGAACTTGGTCAACGAGGCCGCGATTTTGGCCGCACGACGCAATGTACGCGCCATTGGTATGGAAGAGCTACAGGAGTCTGTTGAGAAGATTGGGTTGGGTGGCCCAGAACGACGCAGCCGTCTGATTAACGAAAAAGAGAAAAAGGTGAAGGCGTACCACGAGGCAGGTCACGCCATTGTTGCCTATCTCTGCAAAAAGGCCGATCCAATCCAAAAGATCACCATCGTATCTCGCGGAGCCGCAGGTGGCTATGTGTGGATGGTTCCTGAACATGACCGTGTACTCAACTCCAAAAGCTATTACACGGATCAGATTGCGATTGCGTTGGGTGGTCGTGTCGCCGAAGAACTTATCTACGAGGATGTCTCCAGCGGTGCATCAGGTGATATTCGCACACTCACCGAGATGGCACGGTCGATGGTGACAAAATTTGGCATGAGCGAGGACATGGGTCCGTTGCAATTTGGTCAACAAGAGGAAATGGTCTTCTTAGGTCGAGCGATGGCCGAACAACGCGATTATAGTGAGGACATCGCCGAAAAGATTGACGCTGAGGTCCGCAAGATTGTCGATGGTGCGTATACGCGTGTCCGCAAATTGTTGGGCGAGCATCTGGAGCATCTACACATTGTCGCAAATGCTCTGCTGGACAAGGAAACACTCGACCGACACGAGTTTGAAGATGTCTTTAACAGTCTAACAATGCAGCCAGCGTAGAAGCGATGTAACGATGGAGCGATAAAGCGTTGGAACGATGGGAACGATAGGCGTTTCTCCGTTTCAGCGCTCCATCGCTTTCATGTTCCATCGTTTTACCGCTTTACCGTTTCATCAAATCAAGCTGACTAAGCATCTGCGCTTGAAACTCGCTATTCATTAACCGCTTCTCTAGTTCTTCTTGGAATTCGCGTCTACTCAATTTTGACTCTGCAATCAACGCCATAAAGGTTTCTCGATCCATCATCATTACCTGAACCTCGGTCCGCGCTTGGATTGAAGCCGTGTGAACGGTTCCTTGCAATAGACTGATTTCACCAAAATATTGTCCAGATGACATCGAGGAAATGATCTTCTCATCACCATCATCAAAACATTGAATAACATCGACTGTACCCTGTGTCAGAATGAATAATTTCCCCGATTCTTTCCCTTGCTCAACAATCAATTCCCCTGGCTGATAGGCTGCCACCGCCAATTTGGACGAGACGGATAGCAACTGTCCATCCGTTAAATGGGGTAATGCCCACCCTAAAAATTTATCATAGGCACGGCGGCTCTCTACGATAAAGGCAATCAATGATGAAAATGCCGCAAAAAAGTTCAGCCCCAAATGGGCATATGGTCGTAATGGTAGTATACTGAGGTCAAAATATTTTGCAATGAGGCCCTGTAGTGAAAATAATCCGTGATACCCATAGAGTTGATAGAAGTTTTGAGGTGTTAACGCTATATCTAGTGTGGATGCTGTTCCCGCAGGATAGGCAATGACGCGACCGTCCTCGATGAGTGTTGCCCACAATGGATTCAGGACGTTGATACCATTCAAAAATGGGCCTGATGGAAATGGGCCCGCCAAGAATGCCACACCGCGTTCGAGCAAAATTGCATAGCCAATGTATAGCTGGTCGATGGCATATAACCCCGCAAAAATCACTGCAATCCAAAGCCAATAATTGCTTGGAAACTGAATCAAAAAATAGACCATTGCGATGCTTGCAATAAGCCCCCAAACGATTTGTAGCGTTTCACCGTTTCGTTGGCTAAAAATGCCACAAGAGGGGATCCCTCTTGGTGCCGTTTGAATGATCTCGGTCGCTGTTGCGTCGGATCCACTTGGCACATCTATTACCATTTGGGGTCGAATCGCACTGTTCGCCATCAATCCCGTTGCATCAAGTTCCGGATGACGTAACCCCAATGCGACTGCTCTTTGCACATTATCGGGTGTATCAACCGGAACAGGACATACCCAAACACCATGATAGAACCCTATTTGTGCAATTTGGTTGACATACCCGCCCAGAAAGCCCAATTGCAGAACGGCAAATAGCCCAAAACAAGAGAGGAGTATATACCGTTCAATTCGCCAGATTTCCTCTAAAAAAATGAGCGGCAACCAAGGGACACTGGCGAACAAAAGGGTGATATAGAAGGGAGAATCGCTTAATAGCGTAATGGTAATCATCAAAATAGACGAAAGAGAGCTTATAAGCATATAGCGTTTCGGAATCCGTTGCACTGAAAACGATGGTGAAACGAGACGGGCTGCAAATGGTGCAGACATAGAATATGTTTTACCTTCCCCAAAAACGAATCAATTCGCGATTGCGACTCAACAATTGAGATGAAACCATCGGGAGATGATAAGAAATAGGTTATCTAACCAGAGCATGTGTGTCACCTCCCGAAGGTTGGGTTCCGCAGTCGGGTAATGAAAGTCGCGATAGCTTTGTATCAATAGACGTTGCTAATCATAACATAGATATGGGCGATATTTCTAACTAGCTTATTATCTGTGACAAACCGTCATATGTACATACAGCAGACGACTTAAACTTATGGGCAATTTGGATATCTTTATCTTGCCTGACAAAATGACAGAATCTTCTAAGGTGAAATAGCGTCTACAAAGTATGGAATCTAATTGCATAAGTCCGGTTGATGAAAAATTGAATGATTTAAGATAAAGGTATAAAATTCATGTACGACGCAACAGACTTGCTCGTTTGGGGAATAGTTTTACACTTGGTTGGCGATTGGTTGCTACAAACAGACTGGATGGCAGAAAACAAGATACATTTACAACACCCCGCCAGTTGGGTACATAGTGGGATTCACACAGCCTTATCGCTCTTGGTCTTTACATGGCCGTTTGCCTTGTATATAGGTGTCCTGCACCTATTGATTGATACTCGTATTCCTGTGAATTGGTGGGTAAGGGTGGTCAAACAAATGCAGAGCAACTCTACCCACACGGCAACGGTTGCGATGTTTCTCGACCAAGTGTTACATATCGTTGTGATTGCCACAGCCGCGCTGATTGCAATTCAATATAGTTTTTAAATCTACCGCTCATATCAAAAGAGTGCGCAAACCAATGATTTCGCTCTGGATAATTATTGTGTTTGCACACTCTTTTGATATGAGCCGAATCTAAATAGACTTTAGACAGAATGGACCATCATGGATATAACACATGCCTACATACCAATGGATCGACGCCAGTCCATGCTGCACAACACCATACTCGCAGACCATACGGAAGGGGCTGGGCTTTTCGCTGACATCTCCGGTTTCACGAAGCTGACACGCGCCTTGGTCCATGAACTTGGACCACAACGAGGGGCAGAAGAACTGACCTACTACCTGAATCTGGTCTATGATGCCCTGATCTGTACATTGCATTCCTATGGTGGCAGTGTGATCGCGTTTGCGGGGGATGCCATCACCTGTTGGTTTGATGAGAGCTATGTACACAGCATTGGCTCAATTCATGGTCAACAAGTCGAAGCTCCTGCGCGCGCAACTGCCTGCGCCATCGCCATGCAACAGGTGATGGCACAATTTTCACAGATCGAACTACCCGCCAACAGCCAAGTTTCAGACACCAGAAATGCATCGGGCAAATTAACATCCAATAAAAAGAACGGCACTTATAAAACAAAACAACCACTCAATGGTTCGCACATCTCCCTTGCAATGAAAGCATCGGTTGCCGCAGGCTCTGCGCGCCGGTTTATGGTTGGCAATCCCCAGTCCAGATTGATTGATGCGTTGGCCGGGCAAACGCTCTTCAATTTGGCAGAGGCTGATCACCAAGCCAGAAAAGGGGAAGTGATTCTGGATCCACGCACACTGAATCGTCTAAACGGCGTTGTGCAGGTAGGTGATGTTCGTGTTTTGGATGGCAAATCGTTTGGTGTTGTCAAACAGATAACCAAAGATATTGATCCCATGCCATGGCCGACAATGTTGACGGAACCTTTTACAGACAATCAGATCCGTCCTTGGCTACTCCCCTCTGTCTATACACGGCTGAAAAGTGGGCAAGGCGAATTCTTGGCGGAGCTAAGACCCTCTGTCGCCGTCTTTGTTCGTTTTGACGGTATCGATTATGACAGTGATGACCAAGCGGGTGCTAAATTAGATGCCTATATCCGTTGGGTGTTGCAGGTCGTCAATCAATATGAAGGCTCGCTGATTGATCTAAACATTGGTGATAAAGGAAGCTGCATCTATATTTCATTTGGCGCACCGATTGCCCATGAAGATGATGCTGTCCGTGCAGCGGCAACTGCGCTAGAGATCGTCCAGCCCCCGCAAGAGTTTGACTTTCTCTTGCCTGTGCGTATCGGGATTAGTCAAGGACGAATGCGTGCTGGCGCTTATGGAGGGCAGCAACGCAGAACCTATGGGGTATTGGGCAACGAGGTCAATATGGCGGCTCGTATCATGCAGTCCACACCGCCCGGCCACATCATGGTCAGCAAACAGATTCGCGATGCCTTGGCCTCACGTTTTACCCTCGAAACTGTCCCCGCTATCCGTGTGAAGGGGCGATCAACACCGCTACCTGTCTTTCGCCTACGGTCTGAAATCCCCAAGGATGAAACATCCTATGAGTCACCTCAAATTAACCCCAGTGCTGTTCTGCCAATGGTAGGACGCCGCGCCGAACAATCATTGATCATCAAACGGCTAAATCTATCGCTGGAAGGGCAAGGCCAAGTCGTCGCTGTGGTTGGTGAGGCAGGGATTGGCAAATCGCGTTTGGTGACAGAGATTATTAAACTCATCCATCAACATAAACTCAGTTTTTACGGCGGTAAGTGCGAATCTTTTGGGGTCAATAGCAGTTACATGATCTGGAAAGGCGTGTGGCGTCGTTTCTTTGGTCTGAGTGCCGCGCAATCGACAGAGCAGCAGTTGATGACGCTTGAAGAGCGATTACGTGCAATCGACCCTGAATTATTGCCACGTATGCCGCTTTTAAGTTCAGTGGTCAATCTGCCGATTCCTGAGAACCAACTCACAGAGGCCATGGATGCCAAGGTGCGCAAAACGTCATTAGAAGCGATGTTGCTTGACTTTTTGCGTAACGAGTCTCGCCAGCAACCGTTTATCCTCATCCTTGAGGATTGTCAGTGGCTGGATGCCCTTTCCGCAGATTTGCTCTCCGAAGTGTCGAGAATGGTGACAGATTACCCAATTTTTATCATGATGATTCACCGCCCACTGGAATTACAGCAGACATGGGTCTTGAACCTCCAAAGCCTGCCGCATTTTACGGATATTCAACTCAAAGACCTTTCGATACAGGACACCCATGATCTGATTCAACTCAAGATGCAACAACTTTTTGGGGGTGACGTGGACCTCTCGCAGGCGGTCCTTGAGCGGATTACTGAACACACCGCTGGCAACCCATTTTATATTGAGGAGTTACTGAACTATCTTCATTTTAGTGGTCTTGATAAAAGTGCTTTTGAATCATTAGACACAGTTGAATTACCGACCACATTACACAGTTTGATCCTGAGCCGCATTGACCAGTTAATGGAGAGACAAAAAGTAACATTGAAGGTCGCAAGTGTTGTGGGTCGCATTTTTGCGGCCAACTGGCTTTGGGGTGGATATCCCGAAATCGGAGCACCTGTCCAAGTGTTGGAAGATTTGGAGAAACTCACCGAACTGAACCTAACCGCCCGCAATCCTACCGGACCCACTTTAAGTTATATGTTCAAACATATGATTACAAAGGATGTCACCTATGAGAGTATGCCCTATGGTGTTCGGGCGACCTTGCATGAAAAGTTTGGGCGTTTTATCGAAAAGAAATACCAGAACCAACTCGTCAATCATGTAGACATTCTCGCCTATCATTATGGACGTAGCGACAACCTTGAGAAGAAACGTTACTATCTGCGCTGGGCAGGCGAGATGGCACAAGCACGCTATGCCAACAGCGCCGCGCTGATGTACTATCGCAATGCCCTGCCGCTGTTGCCAGAGATGGATCAGATTGAAGTATTGCGTCAGCTTGGTGCCGTGTTGCAATTGGTCGGTGAGTGGCATGAAGCCAAGGACATGTATGTGCAGGCGATGGATTTGGCAGAGGAACTGGTCGACCAAGTTGAGCCTGTCCAACTCAAACTTGCACAGGGGGAATTGGCTCGCGCTTCAATGGCATTTGGGGAATTGTTACGCAAACAGGGGGAGTATCAGGAATCGCAACAGCGACTACACTATGCACAGGACATCTTTGACGAGATAGGTGACCAATATGGCGTTGGGCAAGCATTGCACAATGAAGGAACACTCGCTGCCCAGCAGGGTAGCTATGATGAATCCATTCGCCTTTACGAGGCCAGCCTTGCCATCCGACAATCGTTAGGTGAACAGAACCACATTGGTAGCCTACTCAGCAATATGGGCATCGTGGCGCGATTCCAAGCCGACTATCAGACCGCGCAAGAACGACATGAGCGTAGCCTCGAAATTCGGCGTGACATCGGCGACCCTT
Organism: Chloroflexota bacterium; assembly: GCA_039029935.1. Lineage (GTDB taxonomy): Bacteria > Chloroflexota > Anaerolineae > Caldilineales > Caldilineaceae. Next base: position 3,303 of record JBCCFC010000161.1, on the reverse strand, counting down.
GGGCCATTGCCAACTCCCTCAATAATTTGGGCAACGTGATGCTCGATATCGGTGATTATAATACCGCTCGTAGACATGCCGAAGAAGCCGTCTCACTACAACGTGAAATTGGCGACCGCTGGGCCTTGGCAAATGCACTTAATAATCTTGGCAATGTGACACGAACTTTGGGTGAGATCGATGAAGCCTATACACTATATAACGAGAGCTTACGCATCAACTATGACTTGGGGGCACAGTGGGCCATCGCTTATCTGTTAGAGGACATTGGCTGTTTGGCGGCATTACGTGACCCACCTGCACCGAAACGTGTCTTGTATCTGTATGGTGCAGCGCAGGCACTCCGCAAGAAGATCGGTTCACCCCTCTCGCCTGCCGAGGAGACAAAACTCTTGAATCTCATCGAATCATCCATGGATTTATTGGATGACCAACAGCTTGAAGAATATTTACATTTTGGTTTGTCGTTGAGCTTGGATGAAGCGGTGCTATTGGGCTTGGAGAATCAGGTCGGTAGTGATGCTACTCGCTAAAGACTTCCTGCCAACTAGCACAAAATAACTACAAACATAAAAGAACAGACATAAAAGAAGAAAAAAGGACCGAACAAGACTATAAAATCTTGTTCGGTCCTTTTTTTGAATACACCCCCAAACATGTCCATTCTATGACTAAAACAAACACCCCTGAACATGCATCCTTTGGGTCGGTTTCTGTGGAACGCAGCGTGACACTTTATCGTTTTTCATTCAGCACTGGCACTCAAAAATGTTGATCAATCTTGCAAACCGCTCAACATTTTTGGCTCATCAGTGGTATCTCTATCTTCCATAAGCTGTCTTTCTGTATAAAATCATTCGATGATTCAAGTATGAGTCCTCAAAATTATGCATCAAGATGGCTTATGGGTGAAGTGCTATGAAGCACTTGGATTTGGATTGGATTGACTATAGAGATAACAGGCAGCGTCATGGCCTTGATTAGAGATTGGGTAAAGCGGTGGCTGTGACTCTAGGCAGTGGTCCATACGATGTGGACAACGGCCATAAAATCGACAACCACTATTCGCGCTGACACGAAGCTCCTCATCATCTAGTGATAAGACGCTATCGCCCCCCCAGCGAATAGTTGGATCTGGTACAGGTATAGAATCAATCAACAGTTGCACATATGGGTGCTTAGGATTCTCAATGACTTCCATCGTATCGCCACGTTCCGTTACAGATCCCTGATACAGCATATATATTTGATCACCAATTTGGTAAGCTGTACTCAAATCATGGGTGATATACATAAAAGAGATATTATGCTCATCACGCAGACGTAACATGATGTCAAGAATCATTGCGCGTAATGACGCATCGACCATGGACACAGGTTCATCTGCTACAATGAGTTTGGGTTTAAGCAGAAACGCACGCCCCACCATCATACGCTGGCGTTGACCACCACTGAGCTGATGTGGGTACTTTTCCAACACTTCTTCACCACGCAGACCAACAACATTGAGCGCTTCTTCAATCATGTCGTCAGCTTCTGCTTTATTTTTTGCCAACTTAAAGTTGTTAACCACCAAATCAAAAACATGTTTCACACGGTAAAATGGATTATAGACCGCGTAGGGGTCTTGGAAGATCGCCTGGACTTCGCGTCGATAGGTCATGTACTGATCACGATCCGCTTCGGCCATATCCACGCCATTGTAAATAATCTGTCCAGAGGTTGGCTTAATAAAGCCTAGCACAAGGTTTGCAAGGGTACTCTTGCCACTACCACTCTCACCCGCAATGGTGGTAATGGTTGCTTTGTCACTATCAATGGTGAGATCAAAATCTTGCAATGCAACCGTGACTGGCCCTGAGTGGAATAACCCACCACCATATATTTTTGTTGCCTTGCGTATATCTAAAAGCGGTTGACTCATAATACTGTCTTCTTGGCTTTCTCTGTTCGTGTAAGTCTACAAGAATAAATCGTCAAGATTGTCCGGTTGATAACCGGACCTACGGCAATCACACCACCGTAGGTCACGCTAATAGCGTGACGCGCCATGAACTATCCTTTATTATTCTTCATAAAGATGACACGCCGCCATCTGTCCGGGCTTATATTCCTTCAAAATGGGCCGCACTGACCGGCACACATCCATGACATGTGGACAACGTTCTTGGAAGATACACCCTGGTGGTGGATTACGCAGATCATGCGTCAAGCCCTCTGTTAAACGAAGCGGTTTGCGTTCTTTAATGGATGGAATCGACTCGATCAGTAGCTGTGTGTATGGGTGCTGTGGCTCGACAAATACTTTGTCCACAGGCGATAGCTCGACCATATGCCCGGCGTACATCACCGCAAGGCGATCCACCAACTGTGCCATCAGTCCCATGTCATGACCGATGATGATCATGGAGACGCCCAACGTTTCTTTAATGTCGAGCAAATTCTGGACAACAACACGCTGAACAACCACGTCCAAGGCACTGGTGGGTTCATCAGCAATAATCAGTGGTGGATTGAGTGCAATCGCCATTGCAATACAGACGCGCTGTTTCATGCCACCGCTCAACTCGTGTGGATACATGTTATAGACACGGCTGGGTAGACCCACCATTGACAACAATTTTAGAATACGTTCTTTGAGTATTTTGTTGGATTGGCGTCCGTCATGAGTGATGATGGCATCACCAATCTGGTCTTTGATGCGCATCACCGGGTTGAGCGAGTTCATCGCACCCTGTGGAATCAATGCCATCATGCGCCAGCGGAATTCACGGAGTTCGCGGTCATCAAGCGATGCAATATCGGTATTATCCAGCAGAATACTGCCACCAACAATACGCCCTGGCGGTTGGACCAAGCGTAAAATCGCCATGGCTGTTGTGGTTTTGCCACAACCAGACTCACCGACTAACCCGACGATTTCACCTTGGTAAATTTGAAAACTGACATCATCAACCGCTTTTACATCACCTGTGGGTGTTTCGTAGTATACTTTGAGGTTTTTAACATCAAGAACAACTTCGGGTTTGGTTTCTGTCTTTGTACTAGCACTGGCACTTGCACCGTTCGTGTTTATCTCTGTAGTCGCAACAGCCATTTACGTTTTGGCTCCTCTCAAGCGTGGATTGGCAATTTCATCAAGTCCAATGGTAATTAAGAAAAGTCCGGTAAAGATAACAACCAACATGATAATGGGGAAGCCCCACCACCACCACATATCACGCAAAATGGCCGATGAGCGGATTGCGTAGTTAACGGTCATGCCCAATGTTGGGATGCGTGTTGGCCCCAAACCCAATAGCT
>JBCCFC010000160.1:0-15349 GCA_039029935.1 Chloroflexota bacterium | reverse complement strand
GGAAAAAGGTTGAGATGCTAGCGTCAAAGTACTCGTAGTACTCTTCTGCAAAATAGGCAATCTCGAACTTATTTTGGTCGTTTGTGTAGAATATTTGTATATCTGTTACAACGTTATACCAAGGTTCATATCTATAAAAATGGATACCAGAACTTTTTTGCACCACCTCGAGCTTGCATGAATAGTCGTTATGCAGAAGAATGGTGTATGACTCATCGAGCGTTTCTATCATGTGCTGATGTAGCTTGACGAGTTCCTCCCTGCTCTGTTCACAATTAGCCATTTTACCCGAGTCTTCAAAGAAGAAACATAGTCCGAAATCAAAGTCATAATCGTGTTCGACCATCTTTCCTGATCGATATGCACCCAAAAGAGATCCGAACATGAGGAAGCACACCGGGCGAAGACCCGTCTCGGGATCAGGCTTGTATGACATGATCGAATCATGGACACGCTTGCCCATTGTTACGACAGCAGGACGCCATTTCTTTGATCGTTCACGACATGCCTCTAAAGACTCTGGCGTTACTAGACCATGACTGTCGAATGAAATTGAAGCCTTCTGGTCGGCTACCGCCTCTTGAGCCTCTTGGCTCGATGGCGTTGACTCTTTTGTCATCATTTTTCTCCTATTGACAATTTGCATTCGCTTCTTTGCAGCGCCGAATAATCTCGGTTGTCGAGATGCTCTGGGTGTAAGGTACTGTACAAAAAATGCCCATTTCTAGAGGTACATGATAAAAGTATTCTAATGTTTCTGTCGAAAAATCATCACCATGTACCACTAAATCGATCTTGTATTCCTCAATCACGGAGCGAGTAATCCTGAACGGGGCGTTGGGCAGAACCTCGTCTACATAGCGACACGCACCCACGACAGCCGCTCGTTCCTCTGTTGAAAGGATAGGCTTACGTTTGTAGGAAATCAAATCTTCATCAGCGGATATTCCCACAATAAGGTAGTCACCCATCGCGCGAGCCTTCTTCAAAAACTCGACATGACCATAGTGAAATAGATCAGCCACCATATCTACATATACACGTTTCATGATACCATTTTCCTTTGCCATAGGCGATCAAAGCGACTGCCATCACCTTGCAGATACAGATTAATCGCTTATTGAAATTTAAGAGTTGGTTAAAATTTTTTTGTTAAATCGTAACATTATAGTGCTAATGGCTCTGGATTGTCCAAAAGGGTCGTTTTTTCCATTACTTTTCGATGGTTTAGCAACGGCAACATCGCATAAGCCACACCAGCCCCCAGCGAAGCATAGTAGAGCATCATCGCACCAACAAGCCCCATATGAAACAACCATACCCCGCTTACACAGATGACTCCTGGAACGATTGAACCCAGGTAGCAGACATCCTGGTTTCTCTTCAACTTGTCAGCAATATCAAATACTTGGACGAGTCGGTTTAAACTTTGATCCATCAAGACAATCGAGGCGGAGTCCGTCGCAATGGTCGAGGCACCGCGCAAAGAGACGGAAACGTGAGCCTTCTTAAGCGCAATAGAATCATTGATCCCATCGCCGATAAAACAAACTTTCTTGCCTTCATCTTGCAAGCCAGCAATGAGGTGTGACTTATCCTCTGGTAAAGCCCGCGCAAAGTAATGGTCAATCCCCAACTCGCTGGCCAATTTTTGTGTTGGAGCCTCATGATCACCTGATATAATATACATCGTGAGGCCACGTTCACTTAGGGAGGCGATGATGTGTTTGGCTTCAGGGCGAATCGTGGGTCTTAGTTCTATCACGCCACCCAATCGTGCATCAATGGCGATATAGATGAAGGAGTAGCCTTGCTCATAACCAGATTTGCACACCTGCTGGATCTCGGCAGGGATGGCAATCTGATTCATTTCCATAAAACGGTCACTGCCGATTAAAATAGATTGCTCTTCGACACATACTTTCAGCCCATAGCCGACTTCAATGGTGGCTTCACTGATTTCTTGCCACTCCAATCCACGATTTATCGCTTCGGAGATGATGGCTTGTGCAATGGGATGCGCCTGTTTGTGCTCAGCGGCTGCGGCATATCTTAGCAACTCGTTTTCATTGATCGCATCACAAGTGTAGATCGTGCCAACATGCGGTTGCTCTTGTGTGAGTGTGCCGGTCTTATCGAAGACCACGGTGTCCACTTGACTCAATAATTCGAGCGAACGTCCATCTTTGACAAGGATTCCTTGTTGAGATGCGATGCCGAGAAAGTTGAGCAAGCCGATGGGTGCGGAGTATCTCATATGGTAGCCGAAGCCAGAATAGCCAACCGCCGCCGCTTGGATGGCTCCCATAAAGCGTAGTGTTATCGCAGCCGCGGCTAACGTCGGCCAAGACCATCTATCAACAACCGCTTCCCCTCTGGAGAGAATGGTTCGTTTAAAGTCGGTCGTTTCGCCTAAGATATGACCCACTTGAGCGGCCACGGTTTCTTCGCCTGCTTTCTCAGCCTCTACCACGATTCGGCCAGAGAGTACGACAGTTAAACATAAGACCTCATCGCCGACTCCCTTTTCAGCAGGTTGAGATTCGCCTGTCAGACTACGCTGGTCAACACTAGCGACCCCATTGGTAACAGTGCCATCTATCGGAATCATCTCACCGGCGTTTATCACGACCAGATCGCCACTCCTTAATTCATCAAACGGTATCTCAACCTCCACACCATTTTTGAAAACCCAAACTGAACGCGGCTGTTCGCCAAACACATTGGCGAGGTTCTGCATAGAATGATCTTCGGTTTTGTGTAAAAGTCTTCGGTTAAAATAAAAACAGACAGTCGTTAAGGAAGCCGCAAAAAAATACCCAGCGACAACAGGCACGACATCACTGATAGCATCAATGATAAGGGGGCCATAGTGGCGTCGTTCGATAAAAAAATTCTTCCAAGAAAAACTCTTCAGATAAATGAGCAGAGGCACACCGACGAAGAGCAATGGTGTGTAGAACACCCCAGCACCAATCAGACCACATGCAAGCAAAGCGAGATTGCAATGGTGATCAAGTACTTTCTCAAATTCGCTTTTCTCGCCAGCGTCCCGTGCAGATGAGATATCTTGGAGTTGCCTTTCCCGTAGGTCCCCGAACAGCGGTCTACTCTTCTGGTGCCTGAATGTATGGGTTTCGGATTTGGCCTTATCATCAATGGCTAAAACCTCGACCAGTGTTTTGTTTCTTACTGGCCCAACCAGGAACCTTTTCTGGTCGACTAAACGGAAAAAAGGTCTTTTTTTCTTTTTTTTGGTATCTTTATATACTTTGACCGAAGCCGCTAACGCGCCCCCTGTGACTAAACAACCGAATAACATCTTTCATTACCTTGTGATCTGAGATGTTGCACTCAATCAATATCAAACAAAAGCGAACAAGTTTCAAGCGCAGTTTGATGTACTGTAATCTAATCAGTTAGAGCTTGTTTGAATATTCAGGCTCTTAATCAAATGATAATATAATTACGCCCGTTCAAGAAATCTTGCAGAATACTTAAAAGTTTTTTTGTGTCATATTAATTGTTTTATTTTTAAATTACCAATCAGTCATTGCCACGACGATCATTGACTAAAATCACGCCCAACATAAATATTTTTTGAATGTAAAATATTGCAAAATGAAAACGATGATTCATTGAAAAGAAATGTTCAATATAAAATTATTTTATGACTCAAAAACGATTAAGCTAATCATATGTTAACTTAATCGTTTTCATAACAAAATGCGTTATTTTGCCATTCTGGTTTTATCAGGTATGATTCATTCAAACTTTGTCAATTTATTTGTAGTGAACAATATATGCGGAAAATATATGACACAAGTGGCAATAAGCGGTCATGTTTTTGATATTGATATGATCGCCTTTGACAAAGATGGTACGCTCATCGAGTTGGACATCTGGAGTCAGTTATTTGAACAATGGGGCAAGTTGCTCCAGGCACGGCTTTCATTGAGTGACTCTGTACTGCACAAAATCTACACAGATTTTGGGTACGATGCCAAAAATCAACGATTGCTCCCTGACACTCCAGCATCTGTTTCCTCTGTCGAACAGAGCAATGCAATTCTCTCATTTTTGCTTTATCAACAAGGCATTGGGTGGACCGCAGCAGAGACAGCCATTAAGGAAACAGGCGCGCAGCTTCAAATACCAGAGATAAGTCCATCCAACATACGCTTTATTGGCGATGTGCCGGAGGCATTGCAACGTCTGCGTGAGGCGGGGCTAAAAATTGGTGTGATTACTAGCGATAATCGGTCGATGACGGAGCGGATGCTGCATGTGTTGGACATTGAACATCTGGTGGATGTGGTTGTCTGCGGTGATGATCCGATCCCCATGAAGCCTGCGCCCGATGGGTTGCTGCACATGAGCGAGGTGATGGACATTCCCCCTGAACGAATACTGATGGTGGGTGACTCGAACGGCGATATGCAATGTGGACGCGCCGCTGGGGTGGCTGGTTGTGTGCGTATTGATGACCCACACACTGGCGCGGAGGGGGAGGATGCGCTGGTCGATGTACGCATCCAGTCAGTAGAGGAGATCAGATTGCTCGTCTGATCAAATGCACCGTCATCTGTTTACCATCGGCCAATATCCCTGCGATAAACGAGTTCATTGTAGGTAATTTTATCCACTGCCTGATAGACGTTGTGTCTGGCCTTGCCCAGCGTATCGTCTACCGACGTGATGGATAGCACCCGCCCCCCATCCGTAATAAGACGACCATCCTTGCACTTGGTTCCATTGTGGAATACGGTGATAGTGCGCTCGTGTTCTGCCTGTGCAATGTCAAAAATTTCAACACCTTTTGTGTACTCAAAGGGATACCCTTCAACGGCCATGACAACGTTAAGCGCGGTTTGGTCACGCCATACAGGTTTTACCTTTGACAATGTACCATCCAGACAGGCCAACACAATCTCAACCAGATCGGTTTCCAGCAGCGCAAGCACAACCTGCGCCTCTGGGTTATCCAAACAGCAATTGTAATCCAACAGCTTTGGCCCCTGTTTTGTCAGGATAATGCCCAATGAAAGGACACCCACAAAGGGACTGTTTTCTGCGGCCAACCCCTCTAATGTGGGTTGAATGATTTCTTGTTCAATTTTAGAAAAAATCGCTTTATCCGAGAGCTTGGTCGGTGCAAATGCGCCCATGCCTTGTGTGTTGGGGCTGCCATAGTCATTTGTCAGCCGTTTATAGCTTTGGACGGGTGGCATAAGGTGATAGTTTGTGCCGTCTGAGAAGAGCATCAGGGTCATTTCTCGACCTGATAACGGTTCCTCTAGCAACACCCGGTGTCCGGCCTCGCCAAATCGTCCATCAAAAAAAATGGTCTGTAATATATGCGCCACCTCAGCCCGTGTATCTGGCAGCAATACGCCCGTCCCCTCTGAATGCTCTTGTTTCGCCCACCGTGTTTTTCTGGGGCTTGAGTTGCTGACAAGATCAGCCACCAATCCATCAACCTTGACGACAGGGACATCATCCACTTGACGGAGATAGCGCGTTGCATCATCAAAGTCATCAACCACTCTCGCCTTGGCTGTGGGGATATTGTGTCGCTGCATAAATTCTTTGGCAAAGACTCTGGATGCCTCTAATTGCGCAGCCTGTTGCCTTGGGCCAAAAATGTGCAAGCCTGCTGTGTGAAATTGATCCACAATTCCCGCCATAAGCGATCTGTCTGATCCAACAATTGTTAAGTCAATTTGATGCTGCTGGGCAAATGCACACAACTGCCCCACGTCATCAGCAGGGATATCCACATTTTCTGTATTTTGATTATCGCCTGTGCCAACAGCATCTGTTGCCCCATTGCCTGTTGCCCCATTGCCTGGTGCAACCCATAGTTTCTGCACAACAGCGGACTGGCTTAGTTTCCATGCAAGCGCGTGTGTGCGCCCGTCGTTTCCAATTAATAGTATTTTCATGTTCCATCCGTGCGGATTATAATGTCAAAAAAATTTTAAGGCGTTACACTGACATGTAAAATTAGCAGTGTAACGCCTATTCATCATAAATGGAGTATAAACAATATGTCAACAACCACGCTACAAGCTGAACCACAGCCACAAGAGGTGGTCAGCTTTATTCACATGGCCGACGGGACCAAGGAAGACTATGAACTGCTGGCCCGTCTCGAAGAAACCTTTAATCGTAGTCTGCCAGACCGCTTACTCAATGCGTTGGATGCGCTTAAGCATTCGCTGAGTGGCTATAAAGTCTCACGCTACGAACATTCTATGCAAGCGGCAACCCATGCCTACAACAATGGTGAATCCGAAGAGATGATTGTAGCCGCATTGCTCCACGATATCGGTGATGAGTTAGCCCCCCATACACATGGTGAAATGGTCGCCGCCATCTTCAAGCCCTATATGTCCGAAAAAACATGTTGGATTATCAAACATCATGGGCTGTTCCAACTGTATTACTACGGCCATCTCGTTGGTGGCGACCGCCATGCTCGTGACCGCTATAAAGATCATCCCTATTATCAGGCAACGGTTGATTTTTGTGAAAAGTATGACCAAAACTGTTTTGATCCAGATTTTGAGTCCTTGCCAATTGAAGTCTTTGAGCCGATGGTACACAGGGTTTTCTTACAGGAACCTCATTTTGTTGAAGAGTAGAGAGCGATGAGTGATGAGTGATGAGTGATGAGTGATGAGTGATGAGTGATGAATCTGTCACCCACTCACCCCTTCACCCAATCACCCCTTCACCCACTCACCCCTTCACCACCGCGTCGCACAAACCGCTTGGCCTGTCGTGTAAATTTGCGCCGCGTCAACATGGCGCGGCGTTGACAGGTCAGGCACAGGATGCCAATGTCTGCGCCCACACGCACAATCTCCCACTCTTTGCCGCCACAGGGATGGGGTTTGCGCATTTCCACAACATCGCCCACGGCCAACTTTTCAGATATCTCCATTGGGCTATGCTACTCCCTCAAACAAATCCTGCTCGATTTTTGATGTGGGTGCAGGGTAGGCGCGCATAAACGATTCCATGCCTAACAGTAGACGGGTGACGCTGCGGCGCATTCGTTTGGGGATAATCTGTAGATAGGATGGCCCCCCGCTATATTGGCTGGCATGGGCGCGGCTGGCGACATCTTTGGCGTCCAGATAGGGCTTGACATTGATTTTGGCGTGTGTCGGTGTTTCCCACTGGCTAATCTCCACTAGGTTGATGTCCTTATTGCGACCAACGGCTGTAGGGTCTTGCCCAACGAGACGCATGACGCGCACAATCAGACGGAGCAAGGAACGACTGAAGGATGTGTAGTAGAGCTTCTGAGGCATATACGACTCGTCATCGGTTGCTTGATAACGCGCCATGTAAAACGCTGCCGTTGTCGCCTCGCACAACCGAACGTGGTCAGGATGACCGTAGCCGCCATATGGATCGTGGGTCAGCACCACTTCGGGCTGAAAACGCTGAATATACTCGCCGATTTCGCTGGTCAAGCGGTCAAGGGGTTGCTGAACAAGTGCCTTTGGGTGTTCATTGTCGGGCGTATTACGCATCCCGCTGTCACGATAGCCCAATGACCACAGTCCTGTGACACCCAGTGCCTTGGTTGCGTTGACCAGTTCCTCAGCGCGAATTTCGGCCAAATTGGGCTGTTCATCTCCCCCATCACCATTCACATGCGCCTGCATGTCCTCTTCGACAGAGCCTGCAATGCCATCGGTGGCAATAATCACATGAACGGCGACACCCTCGGCAGCATAGCGCGCCAGTGTACCCCCTGGACCAAAACTCTCATCGTCTGGGTGGGCAAAAAGAGCCAACAATGTCTTCTGTTCTGTCATCTATAATATGGGTCCCCTCTTGAGCATTAATTGGTCGTCCCTAACGTTTCTGGCGCCGTCAAGCGTGCTCGCAACGATGCCACGTACTCAACCAGCCCCTCTTCTCGTTGATCCCCCAAGAGACGCAGGCGGTGCTTGCCCAAAGCAAGTTCAGCATACAGTTGCATACGGTTTGCCTCTTCCTTGGCCGCATCACGTGCCTCTCTGGTTGGATACCCTCGCGGTCCTCGTTTTGGATAGCGCATTGGCATAAACCAACTGCGGGTGAGCCGTTGATATTCGGCATCTGTCAATACATAGCCAATCTCGTTGCGCAGTTCCACGCGAATACAGTTGCGTTCATAGCGCCATGACAGCAAAATCGTCAGAATCACGGCGATAAATCCCAAAGCTGCAACCACAAGACTCAGCAACAAACCACTGGGTTCATACTCAATGATGCTGACACCAAAGTTATGGAGGGCATGGGCAGTGATGGCTGCCCCCAATCCAAAGAGTGCCCAGAACCAGCGTACGCCACGGCTGACATAGAGCCGCGCAACACCCAGGCCAATGCCTGTTAACCCTGTATAGAAAGCATGGTTTAGCCCAAAGATGACGGCTCGCAGAAAAATCACAATCGTCAAATTGCCATATCCGCCAGCGTCAAAGGCATCCACAAAGTAGAGCAAATTCTCGGTCATGGCAAAGCCCATGCCAACGGCAGCACCATAGATGAGTCCGTCGAGTGGACCGTCAAACTCTTGTCGCCGAAAGAGAAAAATTGCCACTAACATGACCCCTTTGACGATTTCCTCGACAACGGGGGCAACGACGGCTCCCTCGACCAATGCTTCAGCCACTGAACCTGGGGCGTTGACAAAGGGTGAGCCAAGCAGCAACTCACCGATGATACTGACGATGATAGCGGGCACAGCCCCCCACAGAAAGGCTGTCACCACCAACCAGACTGGCTCACGCTCATAGCGATCTACCCAATAAAAGATGACTGTATAGAGACTGGCCGGAATGACGGCGGCGATGAGACTGATAATAAATGCTAAACCCATAGTGATTACGTTCTTTTGATTTTTTTACCGAGTTTTTTATGCCATTTGGCATAGGTGCTGACAAAATGAGGCCAGTATGGACTGACCGAACCCTGTGGCGTTGCCTGTTGCAAAGACGCTTTAAAGCTGGCAGCATTGTCTTCAAAGGGTGGCATCGACAGGGTGCAACGACCGACCTCAAACAGCGTGTGCGCATCGCTCCCTGCTGTCACAAGTTTATCAAACTTTTTGGCGAGTGCCGCGGTCGCATCGTTATCACGAGCAAGGACACAACGCGCATTGAGTACCTCCAAGGCATCCACTTCGTCGATGATTGCCAACACCGACTCTAAGCGCATGGCCGAACGACGCAGCGAATCCAACGGGTGCGGAATACTGATAACCGCCCCTTGCTCGCGTAATCGTGCAAGCGTTTCCATGGGCGAAAGACCTCTAGGCACTTCCTCCTCCAGAAAATAGGCAATGACCTCGCCCTCTGTCGTCATAATTTCTTCGCCGACAATGACAAGATCAGGCGCCATCCCTTTGGCAGCAAGCGCACCATCCAACCGATTATGTTCGGTGATCGCAAGCTTATCCAACCCTATATGTCTGGCCTGTTCGATAATCTTTGCTGTTTGCGTCAGGCAGTCTTTGCTATAAACTGTGTGTGCATGTAAATCTACTTTCCACATGTGCTTATTTTATCGTAGTTTCTCGCCTACGGGAAAACACCCTATGCATAAACCTCTTTTTATCAATACTCTTTTATCAATACTGTATTTGGCCGATACATTTGGCTATATTGGCGCAGGTAATACTACGCCAATATACGGCTACAGAACAAATAGTCTAAGCAATCATGCGTAGTAACCTTGCAGATTCCTTTCTGATATAACCCCAATGTCGTTTTTCAAGTGAGATTGAATAAACAAACAGGTTAGGTATATCTCACATGCACAGGTCTGTAAGCAAAAGATAAACTTTTTGCCATAGGACCTACGTCGTTTGACGTATGACAAGTGATCTCGTTTTCTGATAAACTGCTACATAGTCAATTATATCTTTTGCAATTTTCTGTGATATAATGCTTTATAAATCACAAGATAATTGGTAAAATTTGACAGAACAGTTTTTATTTAGAAATACGCCATAAAATTTAAGCTTACCTAAAGACATTCTATCTAAAATTTAACATAATTGTTTCTGAAACAGATAATTATACACAACATATTAACTGTTTTGCCATTTTTGGCAATCCATGATGTTGGTTACTTTTTGATAAATGGCAAAACAGTGTCTTCACACACACGCTACCAAATCAAAGGTTATTCACCAATACACCTTAACGATTTTCAAACAGAATGGCAATGGTTTTAGAGTATTACCATTCTTCAAAAAAGTCTGGTTGTGTTAGGTGCTAAGATAGCATGATAAAATCAATTTAAATTTACATAATTGGAACACACTGTTAAAAATAGGCAGGGTCAAAGAAGACAGGCAAAGAATGGCTCATAGAGCAAAGTCACACATCAAGGTCGTATCAGCATGAACCAGTATTACCGTGTCTTAGGCGTTCCATCCAATGCCACTCACAATCAGATCAAAGAACGTTACCGACAACTCGTGCGGATTTACCACCCAGATCGACATAGAGACCCAGATGATAAGAAGTTTGTCGAAGAGAAATTGCGTCAATTTAACGAAGCCTATGACGCATTGAGCAACCCAAAAAAGCGTACAAAAAATCAACCTTGTTTGACAGCTTACCCCAACCACTTAAATTTTGGAGAATTGTCACAGGGTGAGCAAAAAACATTGACCTTCCGCGTAGACAATATTGGCACACCTGTCCAAGCACAGATAAAAAAAATGAAGTTTCGCTACAGCGAATCTAACGCTTGGTTTAAGGTTGTGAAGGGACGACACATATCTAGCGATAATCCGTTCCCAACTGAGTTGGTGGTGAAAGCGTTTACCAACGATTTGAAGCCAGGCGAACGGTATGATGGCTGGATTGACGTTGATATTGGTGGGGCTGTACAGCGGCTGACACTCTGTGCACAAATTTCACAAAAAGAAGTCGCGAGCAATCTGATTTCACGATTGACGACGATGATGGGGCCAAAACAAGTCTTGTCATATGCAACAGCCGTTGTTGTCATGATTGCCGTCATCTCCACTTTCGCCTTCTTCTCTCAAGCCTCTAGTGAATCACTGGTTCAAACAATCTCTAGCATGGTTTTGTCCGAAGCCATAGAGTCAAGCACAGTATCCAACGCTGCATCAAACTCAATTTCTGGTGTTGCGGATGACTTTGATGCAGAAAAGTCCATCGTATCAATGGACAGTGAGTCAAATAATTTTGAAGCAGGTCTTCTTGAAATTTTGCCATCAGAACAGCTTGCTTTTACTGTGTTTGACAATGACAAGCATACGCTCTATTTTTCAGACTATTTCTATGACAACTTGGCTGGCAACAACGGCTTCAACCTGCAAAGCACACAAATCAACGGTTGGTCGCCCGTATGGTCGCCAGACAATCAACACGTCGCCTATATCTCCAATGAAATGGGTGTGGATCAAATCTACATCATGAACATGGATGACCATCATATTGTACAACTCACAAAATCGTTGGGCACAAAATCCAAACCTGTGTGGTCCCCCGATGGTCAAATGCTTGCCTTTATCACAGGTGTTGAGCGAACACTCAATAGCGGTGGTGTTTTACACATTATTGATATTGAAAGTGGTGAGACATATGCGTTGACAGAAGCGACACTGGGTTTAGTCAAGCAATTTGTCTGGCATCCAGACAGCCAGCACCTGCTCTTTGATCTCTATGCGAATGATGAAAGCTATGTTTATTTGAGTGGTATTACGGGAAATCATTTAGAACTTTTTACAGATTTTGTTAGCTGGTCGCCATCCATTAATCACGCTGGCGACACTATTAGCATCGCATCAATAGAAGGCATTCACACATTTGATTTAGAGGGACAAAGTTTACGCCAGTTGAGCGACACACCTATCTGGACACCAAAGTGGTCGCATGACAGTTCTCGCATTGCCTATTTGGCCTATAACGAATCGGACTACTTAAACCCAGCCAACGATGCGTTTATTCAAAAAGCCATTGCAACGGCTGAGTTGATTACCGCTGGGTCAGATACGATGCGGAAGGATGCAGAGCCAATGCCATCATTGTGGGTGATGGATGCGACAGGGACAAATCAACAACGATTGACCGAAGACGGTGTGTTGGACTATGCATGGTCGCCCAATGCAGACCGCATCGCCTTTATCACAGGCAGCTTGGACACTGAGCCACTCTACCTTTGGGTAATGACGCTTGGCTCGGAGCCACAATTGATTGCAGAAGTGCATGAGCCGCATATCAACTGGGCGTATTGATAGAACGACAGTATAGATTGAAAGCGGCAGGGACTCTTCACTAGGAGGAAGAGTCCCTGCCGCTTTTTTGTTTTAATGTAATAGGCAAGAACATGCCGAACAGCTTGTAACACAAATAGTGTGCCGTCCCTATTTGTGTTGCAAGTTGTTCGCTCATACCACAATTCAAATTTCTACGCAAAAACGCGGACATACAATAGATGTCCGTGTTTTTGCGTAGATGGGTGATTCTTGTTCCCTGTGTATAATTCTTGCTGATTGAGCAGTTTTTTATCTATGCGCTATTGCCTCTACATGTCTTCTCTCAACCCGATAAAAGCACAAAAAGATTTCTATATAGATTTTTATAATATTCAAATATATCTTATATATACAAAGCATGTCTTTATGTCATGTGTTCGCTTGTTGTTCTAGTAATTGGCAATTTTTTACGCAAAAATTTTTTAATCTGCATAAAACAAAACTTACAGGTTTCTGAATTTTGAAATTTTACTTTCATGGTTTACAATATACGTAAGCTAAAGATAAGGTTCAAGCTCAATGAATTTGAACTACATTATTGACTACATTGCAAAACAACGAGGACATTGAACATGAATCATTACTATAACACGCTTGAACTTGCACCAAACGCAACACCAGAACAGGTGAAAGCACGATATAAACTGTTGGTTCGTATTTATCACCCAGATCGCTATCGCACCGACGCTGATAAGCACTATGTGGAAGAGCGACTGGCAGAGGTCAACCAGGCATACAAGGCCCTTATTGATACCCCACAGACATTTCGATCCAACATGCTACGTACCCGCTCCACACGTCATGTGACACTACATCAAAGGCATTCAGATCATGGACCACCGAGCTATATTGATGGCAGTGACAATGACTATTTTAACAGTGACTATTTTAACAGTGACTATTTTGATATAGAGCAACCCGACATATCAGAGCAAGATCACAAAGTCAGCACCAACACAATGGGCAATGACAGATTATCAAGCGCAAGCTGGATTGCACCCGGTGCGATGCCACATGTCATGACCATGGCAATCGCCTTGGTTGTCGTGTCATTAAGCATTGTCGGGTTTATTGAACTACCTTCTTTCTTATCGGAACCGGACTCTGTGAGTGCGTCTACCATCCCTGCTAGCAGTCGAGCATCTACCAATCAGTCATCGAATGCCCCACTATTTGATGATATGATCGCCAATGCAACGCAGGGTCCTGCCAGTGGACAGATTATTTTTACCGTTAATGAAAATCATAACCAAGTCATCTACGTTGCGGATGCATCTGATTTGAGTACCCATAGCCTCAACATCAATGGCTGGTCGCCTGTGTGGTCGCCGGACAATCGTTATATTGCCTATATTGCCAATGACGCCGAGGGCGTTAATCAGATTTACCGATTAGACACAAAGAACAACATTCTTGGCAAGCTGCCAACGCAACTGACCAATACAGCCGGCCCAAAATCCAATCTGGCGTGGTCTCCGGATGGTCGTTTGATTGCCTTCATCAATGGTGATGGGCATGAACTTGTAGATATTTTTGAAACCCAAAACACAACAGGAATGAAGACAGAGAGTCTGAACGCATTACCAAGTACTGAGACGAAAGCAACCGTTGTTGAGAGTTTTTATTTAGAGAGTTTAGAGAGAGTTGAACTCTATGCCGCATTGGGCATGGATCACATTGATACAAGCAACTTTGAGCAGAATATAGCTGAACTAGACGCGTTGAATGAAACGAATCTTGATAGTCAGCATGGCTATACAAATCTGCAAACCCCGCGCAGTATTCTTCAGATCGTCGATGTCAAAAGCCACGATGTCCATACGCTGACAGACGAAACACAGGGGACTGTCCATCATTTTGTCTGGCATCCAGACAGTCAACGTCTTTTGTATGATCTGTACAGTGCGGGCGACAGCATTGGTGGTAGCCGCATCTATCAAATCAACATTGACCGGACAGCGCGGTTGGCTCTCACAGATTTTGTTGGCTGGAAACCGACTATCAGCACCGATGGCAGTCAACTGGGCATTGGCACAAATAGTGGACTCTACCTCTATGATTTCAATGAAACAGCATTGAATGACACAGCATTGAATGACACAGCGTTGATGGTGGAAAATTCTCAGCAAATTCAACATCTCAATGGGTACAGTATCCTTTCCATGGGCTGGTCATTCGATAACACCAAAATTGCTTTTCTCAGTGACTACTCCGCCCAAAGACCACATTTGTGGATTATGGACATAGACGGCCAGAATTTTGCCCGTTTATCCAATGATGAAATTTTGGATTATGCATGGTCACCTAGTGGCAATCAAATCGCCTACATCACGGGCAGTGAAACCAAGGGTGAATCTTTTGCAGACGTCGAAAGTCTTGTGACAGGACGTATTGTTGGGGATATGACAGAGACGTTGTCGCGAGCTAAAGTTGGGAGTACGGGGACATTTTATCTGTGGCTTGTGACACTGGGCGAAGAACCCACCTTGATTGCCGAAGTCAATGAGCCACACATTACGTGGACCTATTAAGGGGGGTGTGTTTGTTAATAGCCCCATAGATGGCTAGCAAATTCCTAGAGAAAACCAGTGTATGAATGCCAGTTTGCCAGCATGTAGGGAACGTCATGTAGAGAATGACAAAGAGGTGAGAATACATAATAAGCAAGTGTATTCTCACCTCTTCTTTTATTGTTTTATTGAAGAGGAGACCTATAAGCCAGTAACACAGAGAGGTTATCTGTGGCGCAGGTAGCCAACCTGCAATTCTATCCTTTGCCCTCTTGGAAACGCCCATATGTAGCAAAAAATAAAAAGCATTTAATCCTGTCAAAACCTGTCATTTTGCTGACAAAATATATTGACTGCAAAATGTGCCAAATACATCTATTTTTTATCAAAGTTACCTTTCATGTCAGCAAACCGCAACAGATATTGAAAATAGTTACTTATTTTATCATAAAAAATGGAAGGACTTAACCTATTGATAGAAATTTCTAGTCTTTTGTTTTCCTATATCTAGTGGTGGCTAACGAAATATACGCCAAAT
>JBCCFC010000159.1:0-15364 GCA_039029935.1 Chloroflexota bacterium | reverse complement strand
TTGTCATAGAACCATTATCATGCCTTGATTTATATATTGTCAAACCTACAAAATTTGATTCTATCTACTTCTTAGTCTAGCAGACAAACATGGGATCAACGTGGGACTAGCGTGGGATCATGGGGCAGATTTGACAAAAGTGTTGCAATTATCTTTCAACTAACTCAATCTCAAATAATCGCGGCCATAACTTGCCTGTTACCAACAAACGGGGAGTTTCCGCCGTGTATGTATTGGGATCGTATGCAATACCATTGAGGACATCATAGGGTTGTGTGTGTCCATAGGCGGCGGGGTCAAACAACCCTGTCAAATCGATGGAGGCTGTCACGTTGCCCGTATTCGGGTCGATACGAATAATCCGATCTGTTTGCCAGATATTGCCAAAGACCTGCCCGTCAATATATTCCAGTTCGTTGATACGCCTAACCGGACCACTGTTATCACGGACAGCCACTTGACCAATATTTTCAAACGTTTCCGGGTCCAGAAAAAATAACGACGATGAGCCATCGCTCATAATCAAGCGCTCACCATCGTGGGTGATGCCCCAGCCTTCGGTAGGGTACGAAAAGCGTTGCAGTTCGTCAAATGTGTCACGTGTATAGACAAAGCCTGTATTCGACTGCCATGTGAGCTGGATCATCCGGTCATTAAAAAGCGTGATCCCTTCGCCAAAAAATTGTTGTGCCAAATCAATTTGCTGCTCAACCTTACCTGATTCCAGATCAACACGACGAAGCGAGGAGCGACCACGCAACCCCGTACCTTCATACAAAATACCGTCGATATAGATGAGTCCCTGTGTGAAGGCGTCTGGGTCGTGGGGGTAATCGTTGACAACACGGTACGTATACTGCGTGATTGGCAGGGCGGTTGGAGCCGCTGTCGGTTCGATGGTGACACTGGGCGAAATTGTGGGCAACGGTGTCGATGTGTTGGTGGGGGCAGGTGTTGGTGTCCCCGTAGATGTCTCTGTGGGTGTCAGAGTTGGTGTTGGCATTGGTGGGCAATTTGTGCATGAAGCATCGGCGTTTATATGCGTACTATCAGTACCCTCACTGTCAGTACGCTCACTGTCTGCCAATGAGCTTACTGTAACCGTTCCAGCTTGTTCCGCTGTTTGATTGGGTAAATTGGTGATTAATGCAAAAGCGAGAGCAAACATTGCGACAAGCGCAATAGCAATGATGCGTGTTTTTCTGGATGTATTCATGTTTATAGTAAAAGTTTAGTCAAACCGTCAGTGGTTTGTCTGGTCTCGATGTCAAAAAAGACATAGAAAAAAGTTCTAAAAATCATATGATATCTGTAAGCCATGTGCATGGTTCACAAATCTATTTTGGATTGTGGAACATTGTTACACTTTTTGACGTAATCTTATTGTCAGGTTCCTATCAATCTCTTCATTGCCAGTGACATTTTATAACGAATCACGTCATCTATTAACAGAACATCGTTCCATTGGTCAGTGTCCAGTCGGTATTCGGTAGGTCAGTAATCGGTAGGCCAGTGCGTCAGTAGGTCAGTATTCAGTAGGTCAGTATTCAGTAGGTCGGTATTCAGTACAGATTGACGACTACCGACAAACCGATCACTGACACACTGGCCTACCGATTACTGACACACCGACCTACCCTATCATGACCAATAACCAATAATTATTAACCAATGAATCAAATATATACAGAGCAACAGCCAAATGAACAGGATGGCCCCGCATATAGTGAGCTAATTAGAGTTACAGGCCAAGCGTTGTCCTCGGTCACAAAATGGCTTGCAGTATTATACACAGCCCTCAGCATTAGTCATATCTTAACACAGCCTGTCAATATTGCGCTGCCGATGTCAATGGCAGCAGCCATCACCGCTTTTGTGTTGCTCATTTTTGCACTCTTTCTACATAAAACACCCATGCCTGAGCGGTTGACGCACGCAGCCTCTGTCTTTATTTGCAGCCTAGCTCTGTTCAACAGCCTGCTCCATTTAAGCATCTCGCAACAGCCTTTTCAAAATTCTAATTTGCTATTGTTATTTCTCGCGTCTGGATTCTTTATCCTTTCAACCCGCTGGTTGATGTTCTATCTAACCACTGCACTTACAGCTTGGTTTGTCGTGCAGCAAAGTATTGATATGATACCGGATTTACGTATTCACTGGTTTTTTGCGTTGGGCATAGCTGTGTTTTTAGCATTTTTGACACATAATATGCGCAAACGGACAATTCTAAACTTATACACAATTCGTGCGCATAATGAGCGGCAAAAAACCGAGTTACAATCCGCATTACAAAACACAAGAGCCACAAAATCGTTGCTTGAAACCGTCCATGCCAATGTTCCATCCTTAGTGATTTGGTCAGTCGATGCAGAAGGGATCTATCAATATTCAGCAGGGAGTGGTTTGGCACTCTTAGGCCGTCAGGAAAGTGAGGTTGTTGGTCAGTCGATCTTCGATGTCTACGAAAACACCCCATCCATTACCTCGGCTGTCGAGCAAGCATTGGCAGGCCAATCGTTTGTCACGACGATTGAGATGAAGAGTCATCAAGGTGATAACATTGTTTTTCGTGCTTGGTATTCGCCTGTCTGGCATGATGAAGATGAAATCATTGGGGCAACGGGTGTGGCTTTAGATATTACCCAATTGGTTGAAACCGACAGAGCACTACGCATTTCTGAACGGAATCATCGCCAACTGATTGACGAGTTTCAACGATTAATTGGCAATGCCAAGGCTCCTATCTTTGGGGTCAATCGAGACTGTATCGTCACAGAATGGAATCACGAGATGGAGGAAATCACGGGTGTATCACGAACAGAGGCACTGGAAACCCATTTTGTCCATCGCTATATCGCGCCTGAAAATCAAACCGAAACCTATCAAGCAATTGACTCTGCCTTTCGCGGGGTCAATGTCCAAAATTTCCAATTCATGTTGGACACCCCTTCTAGCGAACAGCATCAGACAGATGATGACGATATACCAACACAGCGCACAATTCTAACAGGCTTAACGGCACGCGAAATTCAACAAGGCCAAATCATGAGTATTGTGGGTGTGGGTCAAGATATTACAGAGCAATTGGCAGCAGAAAAGCAATTACAACAATCCTATGAGCGGCTAGAAGTGCATGTTGAAAAGCGTACCGCCGAGCTCAATACAACCAACAAAAAGCTGCATCATGAGCTGATTGAGCGTACCAAGGCCGAGCTTGCGCTACGCGAAAGCGAAGAACAGTTTAAACGCCTAATTGAATTGGCCCCAAATGGCATGATTACATTGGATCGTCAAGGGCGTATAATCCTCAGCAATTCCGCGTTTGAACAGCTTGTTGGGGTTGATGACTCTCAGCAAGATCAGAGCAGAGCGATTCTTGGTGAGGAAGCCACAATATTTATTGCGCCGGAAGAGCGTGAACGTTGTGAGCAATGTTTTCGGTATATCATCGAAAACAGCGATGGACAAGACATCCGCTTGGAAACAATTTTGCAAGATCAACATGGCACAAAAATCCCGGTTGAGGTTGATGCTGGCTATTTTGTATGGAATACACAACCTGCCATCCAAATCATTATACGCGATATCTCAGAAAGGCGTGAGATGGAAGAGGCACTGGAGTATGAGCGAGCGTTGTTGACGCAACGCGTAGCTGAGCGTACCGCTGATCTCAGTGCGGCCAATGCGGAGTTGGCACAGGCGTCGCGCATGAAAGATGAATTTTTGGCAAGCATGAGCCATGAACTACGGACACCGCTGAATGCCATTCTGGGGTTGTCTGAGGCGTTACAGGAAAAAATCTATGGTGATTTGACCGACAAGCAGGTGAAGACGCTGATGAGCATTGAGCGCAGTGGTCGTCATCTGCTCTCACTCATTACAGATATTTTGGATATTTCCAAGATTGAAGCGGGTAAGTTTGAGCTGTCAATCACGGAAACGTCGGTTCCAGCTATCTGTGAGTCAAGCCTTGAGTTTATTCGACAGGCAGCACAGAAAAAGGATATTCAGCTATCTATGGTCCATGACCCCATTATCCATACGATTCGTGCAGATGAACGGCGGCTTAAACAAATATTAGTGAATTTATTGAGTAATGCCGTAAAATTCACACCCGAAGGTGGGTCTATTGGGATTGAAGTGGTTGGTCGGTCTGCGGAAGGGGCGGTGCAGATTTGTATCTGGGATACTGGTATTGGGGTAGCAAAAGAGGACATCTATCGATTGTTCCAGCCCTTTGTACAGTTGGACAGCCGTCTTTCACGTCAACACGCGGGAACAGGCTTGGGATTGGCCTTGGTCTATCGCATGGTCGAGTTGCATGGTGGGAGCATCTCTGTTGAGAGTGCAATCGGAAAGGGCAGTCGTTTTACCATTCTACTCCCCTGGCAAGCCCCAGAGACGGAAGAGCCTGTATCAGAGGATAGCTCAGATGGAATTTTGGAAAATCAAGGGCAACCAGAGACTCCGCTCAAGGATGTTGATGTGCATGTAGACGATGAAAATGGTTCTGAAGAAGGGGATGTACACAAACAATCTACCCAAGACATATCCAATATCAGTTACTCACTTCCACCTATGTCCGCTCAGATTGCAGGGTTTACCGAAGGCATTTACAATGCCTCCAATCAAGGACAGTACACGAATAGGGCAAGTAGCAATGGGGTTTCTGGCAATGGGGTTTCTGGCAGTGGGGTTTCTGGCAGTGTGGTTTCTGGCAGTGGGGTTTCTGGCAATGGGGTCTCCAGTGAAAATGCATCCCTTTCCAACAACCGATTAGCAGTTCTGACCAAGCAACCCGCATTGGCAGTAGCCTCCGCCGGGCAGAACACACCCAACCAAGCTGAACCTAAGCAGAGTGCGCTGCGCGGACACCGTTCACGCGATATCATCAATCTAGGATTTTACCGAACACTTCCACAGGATACAACGAGTATCAACAACAATGGCATAACAGCCAATCGAAAATATACTGCGCATTTAAAACCAGATGGATCAGATGCAGTCTCTGAACAGCAGACACAGACAGGATTGACCGCAGAAAATTCTCCAGTGATGGCAGAGCAACACAATAACGAGCCATCATCACAGCACATCACACCCGAAAAAATAAAATCCCCTCCCACGCTCCCGCCCCTCATTTTAATTGCCGAGGACAATGAAGCGAATATCAGAACGCTTTCAACCTATCTTTCGATGAAGGGATATCGGCTGGCAATTGCACGTAATGGAACCGAAGCGGTTGAGCAAGCCGTTGAGATTGAGCCGGACGCAATTTTGATGGATGTGCAGATGCCAGAAATGAATGGCTTAGAGGCAATGGAACACATTCGCGATGATCCATCGCTGGCAACCATTCCAATAATTGCGATTACAGCGTTAGCCATGCCCGGCGACAAGGAAAAATGCATGGCAGCGGGTGCAACGGGCTATCTGAGCAAACCCGTCAGCCTGCGAAGTCTATCAGATATTTTGGAAACGCAATTACTATGACTCAAGCGATAACACAACAAAGCGTCTCTTATCAACGGCTACTTGAATCGATGGCGGATGCAGTCTTGGTCATCGACCAAGACTGGGTTGTGCGGTTTGCGAACCCTGCCGCTGCAGCCTTAACAGGGTACACAATCGACCAACTCATAGATACACCGTGTCCATTTGATCCGCCCTTCGATATTTCCCTGAACGCGTCATCTAGGGAAATATCAAAGGGGGAGAGGGAGCGTTCTGCCAGCTACACACCCACTGATTTACTCAAGCAAAGCGCCGCAGAAATTGTCTTTGCACCTCAAAATAGCACAGAGAATCCTTCAGACATGCTGATTGCAGAGGTCATTTTTACACAGATTGAGTGGGTACACAGTCCTGCGTATTTGGCCTCACTTCGTGACATTACAGAGCGAAAACAACTTGAGCAGGAGTTGCGCCATCATAAAACGCGGTATCACGCAATTTTACAGGACCAGACAGAAATGATCTGTCGATTTCAACCTGACGGCACATTGAGTTTTGTTAATGATGCCTATTGCCGCTACTTTCAGAAATCACGCCAAGAATTGCTGGGCAGCAACTTTATCTCTGTTGTTCGACCAGACAACCAAAACAAGGTGCGTCAGCACATTCTGTCCATCACCCAAGACAACCCCGTCATTACACGAGAATATTACATTCAAATGAAAAATGGTCCAAACACCATGCGAGAGAATCTTACACAAGATCAATCACAGAATCACTTTGCTACGGGACGTTGGCAACAATGGACAGATCGTGCATTGTTTGATGATACAGGCCAGATTGTTGAATATCAAGCCACGGGCAGAGACATTACCGAGCTAAAAAATGCGGAAGAGGCTCTTTTGCAACTCAACACTCTGTTGGAAAGACGGGTGGATGAGCGCACCGTGGAGTTGAAAGAAGCCAATTCGCGGTTGATGCAGGAAGTGCAGGATCGAAAGCAGGCGGAAGAAGCATTAGCCAAAGAGCGAGAGATGTTGACACGCCGTGTCACCGAGCGCACGGCTGATCTCAGTGCAGCCAATGCTGAGTTGGCGCGGTCGGCTCGGCTCAAAGATGAGTTCCTTGCCAACATGAGTCATGAGCTACGGACACCACTCAATGCAATTTTAGGTCTATCCGAAGCCCTTAAAGAAGAGGTCTATGGGTCGCTGACGGACCGCCAAACGCGCACAATAGGGAACATCGAGATGAGTGGTCGCCACCTACTTGATTTGATCAACGACATCTTGGATGTGTCCAAAATAGAAGCTGGCAAATTGACATTGGATTTTACCCCCGTTTCGATTCACGATATATGTGAAGCCAGCCTCAGCTTGATCCGACAGAGTGCGGAGAAGAAACAGGTGCAGATCAAAATTGAGTGTCCTTCTGATGTTAGAACGATCAATGCAGATGAACGACGACTCCGACAGGTTTTGGTCAATTTGTTGAGCAACGCCGTTAAATTTACCCCCAAACATGGAACGATTGGGCTCAAAATTGTCGGAGATACCGAGCAGGACACCGTTCATTTTACGGTCTGGGATACGGGCATCGGCATCGAAGCAGATGATATGAACAAGCTTTTCCGTCCCTTTATCCAGCTAGACAGTAGCCTCTCCCGACAAAATTCAGGAACAGGTCTGGGGCTGATCATTGTCCATCGGCTGGTCGAAGCACATGGTGGCAGTGTGGTTGTTGAAAGTTCGCCGGGTCAGGGCAGCCGTTTTACCTTGTCCATGCCTTGGCAACAAAGCAAAATTGAGGTTGGTGCGCCCGTCCCGATTGAGTTATCCAAATTGATGGAAATCTCTTCAATCAAGCGGGTGTTGATTGTGGAAGATTCACCCACTGCAGCAGACCAAATCTATCGCTATCTATCTGAGTGGCATATTCATGCAAAAGTGCAAACGTCTGGTGAAGGAATTTTGGAACGGATTGAGCTGTTTCAGCCGAATGTTATCATTCTCGATTTACTGTTACCCGGGCTATCAGGTTGGGAGATTCTTGCAAAAATCAAAGAGAATCCACAAACACAAGCCATTCCTGTCATTATCATTTCTGTCATCGACGAACGTGCCTATGGTCTTTCGGTTGGCGCTGCCGATTATCTAATCAAACCTGTGTCTCGGCATGCATTGGGACGAGCATTAACCTGTAGCATCAACCAAGGAGGGGGAGCGCAGGGGCAAACTAGACAGACACACGTTCAACAAGGACATAGCCAGCTAAAGCCGGAGAGTAACCAGAGTACAATCCCCACTGGTCAAATTGATTCAAGTGTAGAGGTCGCATTATGCAGCGACGGTAGCTATCAAGCTAGACGCCCAGACGCGTTTATCATGCATCCAGATGAGACGACTCGTTCCAGCAATACTAGCAATGCAAACAATGCACCGCTGATTTTAATTGCCGAGGACAATCTACAAAACATTCGGCTCTATTCCGACCGTCTAATTTCATTAGGCTATCGAGTCACCGTTGCCCAAACAGGGTTGGAGGCTGTGGAACAGACACGTGATCTTAATCCAGCCTTGTTGATGATGAATTTACAGATGCATGGGTTGGATGGACTAGAAACCGTCCGTCACATCCGGGCAAATCCCGATGTTGGTCAGGTTCCGATCATTGCCCTCACGACACTGGTGAGACCTGGAGACCAAGAAAAAAGTCTTCAGGTTGGGGTGAATCATTATTTACGCAAACCGATTAATTTAGAGCAATTAGCAACAATTATCGATTCATATTTAGGAATCGAGTGATGTTTTGAGCTCAACGAGATTGGTCCAATGGATTAATCTGGTGGTCTCGATATTTTCTTGCCTTAACATTATTAAGAGAGTACACAAAACAGTGACCCTATCATCAAGCAATCAAGTAAACAAACAGAAGAGCATCTCAATGGGTGTAGAGCAGCGCCCAACCTTGGTACAAGAGGTATCACAGGTCGGTTCAACGTACCCAAATAGTCAGTCCCAAAATAGTCAGTCCCAAAACAGTCAACAAAGCGCAGTTTTGCGATCAACATTGCGGATGCGTATCCTAAGTGCGCTCATTTTAGTCAGTGCAATGTCGCTCTTAATTGGATTTGGCATTATTGGCTTTGGTGTCATCAATTCAGACCAAGTGACCTTAACCCAAATGCTCGACGAATTGGTCGGTAGTCTTGTTGGTGGACTGGTTCTGAGCAGTATCTTTACAACACTAATTGCGTTTTGGCTTGCTGACAGACTTTCTGAGCCTGTGCGAAAATTGGCAGAGGCGGCACAGGCACTCGCCGCAGGTGATTCGTCAGTTCCTTTACCCACCATTGATGAAGAGGAGGGAGAGCTCGGTACGTTGATTAAAACGTTCGGTACAATGCGAGCGCAGGTTGACGCACGTGAGCAGGCACTACGACGCAGTGAGGCTCGAAATCGTGCAATTCTTAACACATTCCCCGATATTATCGTCCAGTTGGATGGTCAAGGTACGCTCTTAGATTATCAAATCAACCATGATGACGAAAATCATCATTTCTTCAAATTTTTTGTGGGTCAACAAATCTCATCCTTCATTCTGAAAGATTTAGTAAGACCTATCCTATGGCATACCCAACAAGCGTTGGAAACGGGTGAGATTCAGATTTTTGAATGCCAGACGTTTCTACCAATTGGCAAACAGATGCGTGATTATGAAGCAAGGTTTATTGCCAGCGGCGAAAATGAAGTCATCATCATCATTCGAGATGTAACGGAAAGTAACTATGCAGAGCAGGCATTGCGACGCTCCGAGCAACGGTTACTTCAACATATTGAATACACCCCCCTTGCCATTATTGACTGGGATCAAAATTCCTATGTCACGGCATGGAATCCAGCGGCTGAGACAATATTTGGCTACACGAAAAAAGAAGCAATTGGACAACACGCATTTTTTATTGTCCCTGAAGAACTACACGAATATCTCAATGATATTTTTAGCGAGCTATTAACGCTGAGTGGTGGGCGTATGAGTGTCAACGAAAATAGACATAAGTCAGGGAAAACCATCATCTGTCAATGGCACAACACTACCATTCTCGATGAATCAGGGGAGGTTATCGGGTTTACGTCGATTGCGGAGGATGTCACGGAAAGCAAGCGAACAGAAGCCTTACTCGTGGAAGAGCGCGCGTTGTTGGCGAAGCGCGTGGAAGAACGAACATCAGCCTTAAGCGCGGCCAATGCTGAGTTATCGCGTGCCGCACGGCTCAAAGATGAGTTCCTTGCAGGTATGAGCCACGAGCTACGAACACCCCTCAATGCCATTTTAGGGCTATCTGAGGCTCTGCAAGAGCGGGTCTATGGTCCGCTAAATGAACGGCAATCACGCTCATTAAACAGTATAGAATCTAGCGGAAGGCATCTACTATCCCTCATCAACGACATTTTAGATTTGTCTAAAATTGAAGCAGGCAAATTGGGGTTGACCTTGGCTCCCGCCAATCTACAACAGGTTGGATTCTCTAGTCTACAATTTGTTCAAGGAGATGCCAATCGTAAGCAGGTTGATCTCAGATATGATTACCATTTACCTGCTGATGAAATGGTCGAAGTGGACCAGCGCCGGCTCAAACAAATTTTGGTCAATCTATTGAGCAATGCTGTCAAGTTTACACCGGACCAAGGCAGGGTTGGCCTAGAGGTCACAAGCGACGAAACGGAGGAAATTGTTCAGTTTATCGTTTGGGACACAGGCATTGGCATCGCCGAGGAATCCATGTCAAGGCTGTTTAAACCTTTTGTGCAGCTTGACAGCAGCCTTGCAAAACAGTATGGTGGTACAGGGCTTGGATTGGCTTTGGTCTATCGCATGACCGAAATGCATGGGGGTAGTGTGACGGTTGAAAGCGAGGAGGGAAAAGGAAGTCGTTTTACAGTCTCAATTCCTTGGCGCAAACCACAGCCATTTAAGCAAAAGCACTCAAATTTATTTATGGATGAGGGTGTGGTGGTAAACTATGCAGATTTAGATAGTAGTGATTTAGATAGTAGTGATTTAGATAGTAGTGATTTAGATAGTGGCGACTCAGGCAGTCAGGATTTACAGGGAACCCTCTCTAACAAATTAAAGAATGAGGGTGATATATCTTATGCTGCTGAAAACAATAGGTGTGATGACAGAGTTGATGAGGATCATCACAACCAGAGCAATCATGTCAAAAAAGTTGATCATGCCAAAAAAATTGCCAACAAGACATCAATTCAAACATCCAATCGTGAATCTGCCAAACATTCAACGCTAAAGCCGATAAATTATCATGCAGAGCATCGCCATAACGCAACTACAACAAGTCTAAACTTAGACGAATCCAATAGTTCGAGTACAATTCTTTTAGCCGAAGATAATTTACAGAACGTAGAAACCATTTCTACATACTTAAAAGCCAAAGGATATGAGGTTGTTATCGCGTGGAATGGATTACAAGCCATTGACATGGCTGAAGAGCGGAAACCCGATATCATCTTAATGGATATTCAGATGCCAGAGATGGATGGGTTAGAGGCCATTCGGGTCATTCGGGCCAAAGCAGAACGGGATGTCTCAAATATCCCAATCGTTGCGTTAACAGCACTTGCTATGCCAGGGGATCGCAATCGCTGTATCAACGCTGGCGCCAATGATTATTTGAGCAAACCAGTCAGCTTAAAAAGACTGAGCGAGACAGTACTCGCACATATTGAGTAAGGCAAAACCGCAAAAGTAAATACTGGCGGAGTTAGGCATTTTCTAATGCAGGATTTCTCGTGTACAACCCGCACTAGAGAGTGCTCACTCCGCATTTCAACGGAAACTTTATTTTTGTAGCATGGCCTAATACGAACACAAAGGATTAAACGATGAGTGGCATCTCGGCCATCAACACATTTCTAGCATTCATATGGGGCACACTTGTCAATCCTGTTAGCACGGTGCGCAATCCACAAGAGCGTCAATTATCGCGCTCAATTGCTGCCATTCTTTTTCTATTGATTGTGGCGTCAGTCGTGGTGGTTTCGCTCCGTCTATTTTTAGGAGCCAATATCTATCCCCTCGTGTGGATTGCGGGTGGTGGTGTCCTCAGCCTCATCATGAGCTATATCCTCACTCGCTATGGTAATCATATGATTGCAATCATGATTGCCTCTATTCAGGTATCCATCCTGATCTATCTAGACTCTTTCTTTAAGCTCCAAGTTGAAAATACGAATCTACTTCTCTTTGTCCTTGTTGTGCCGATTGCGATAGCCGCAACCTTTCTGCCGCGCTATCTAACGATTATGATTACCGCCTTTAACATTATTGGTGCATGGCTGATTATTGAAAGCAGTCCACAAATTTCATGGCAGGCACAACGCCCAACCTTTCTCTTTGTGAGCATCACAGGTGTACTCATGTTGTTGATTAACCATTATTACCATCAGCAACATGAGACACAGACCAACATGCTAAACAAACGTGACCGTGAGTTGGCAGCGATGCGCACGGTGGGTGGGACACTGGCCGCAACCCTGAACACGACAACGATCTATCGTGTCATGTGGCACGAAACAGTCCGTTGGCTGATGGATGTACCCAACTTTGCTGTCGCAATCTTTGACGAAGAGACGCAGATGATTCGCTATGATTTTATGGTTGCAGATGGTGAAGAAATCGACGCATCCAAATTGCCGACTGTTCCCACCAACAATGACCCAATCAGCGAAACCATTCGCACGGGTCAGGCGCGCATGATTGACCTCAAAAAATCTGGCTATCAATCTATCCTTGCCAAATTTGCCAAAGAACAGGGTAATGCAAAAATGCCTCGCTGGGCACTCTACATGCCATTGGTGAGTGGTGACACTGTGTTGGGTATTTTTAATCTTGAACGCTATGATTCCACGCCATTCTCGGACAACGACCTGATGGTGATCTCCACGCTTTCGAATCAAGCTGCCGCTGCGCTGAAGAATGCACGTCTTTATACACAAGCGCAACAAGAGATTGCCGACCGTCGTCGCGCAGAGGAAGCGTTACGCCAATCCGAACAAAAATTTATCAAAATATTCCATTCCAACCCAGACCCGATCCTTATTGGCTCACTCCATAACGGTCAAATTCTGGAATGCAATCTGAGCACAGAGTCACTCTTTGGGTATAACCGTGCGGAAATCTTGACCAATCGCATTGCCGATTTAGGGACGTGGGTTGAGGAGGATGCGCGTGACCAGTTTATCTCGCCCCTGCTCAAAGGCAAAGGTGTGCATAATCTGGAAACCCGCATGTATCAAAAAGCGGGCGATGTGATCTGGACGCTGGTGTCGGCGGAACCGATTGATATTGATGGGACACCCTCCTTTATCTCAATGGTCAAGGACATCACCGAACGTAAGCAATCAGAGGAATCTCTGCGTCGTTATACAGAGCGTCTGAGTATTATCCATCAAATTGACCAAGCGATTCTCACCGCCCAACTATCAGAGACAGTTGCTAAAACGGCCTTAACCCATCTACGCCAGTTGATTCCCTACACACGTGCGAGTGTTGCCGAATTTCATTTTGATACACATACAGCGTCTATTCTGGCGAGTCACGCCGACTTTGCAACCATCATGGGTACAGCAGCAACGGTAGCACTAGATAGCTTTAATCTGGAAGAACTCCTCCAAGGAGAGCTGGATATCCAAGATAATCTCTGGGCCAAGGATGATGTCACGCGTCAGCAGCGACAGCTACGCAATGAGGGCATCATCTCCTATATCAGCATCCCAATGGTGGTGGATGATGAGTTGCTGGGCTGTGTAAATTTGGAGTCCGATGCACCCGGTGCCTTCAGTGCGGAGGAACAGGAAATCGCCTATGAAGCGGCCAACTCGCTGGCGATTGCTCTGGGACAAGCACGACTTAACCAACAGGTGCGCACCCATGCGACAGAGATGGAGCAGCGGGTGGCTGCGCTGCAAAAGGCACAGACAGCGGAACGCGAGCAGCGCCATCTCTCAGAGACGCTGCGTGAGGTTGTAAGTGTCCTCAACTCTAGTCTGGAAAGCTCACAGGTGTTGGACTTTATTCTGGAACAGTTGATGCGTGTCGTCATGTATGACACCGCTTCGGTCGTCTGGATTTCAGACGATGGCATTGAGCTGTTGGCAGGCAAGGGTCTAAAACCCATGAATGAACGCAATGTGCGCAAGTGGTCCCGACCACTGCCCCATCAGCAACTGGTGATTGAGTCACGCAAACCGCTTGTGATTCACGATACTGAAACCAATCCACACTGGCGACGTTACAAGGCAGATATTACTGTCCGCTGTTGGCTGTGTGTACCACTCATGGTGCAGGAGCGTGTGATTGGGTTGCTGTCACTGACACGCAAGGAACCTTATGCTTACACCGACCAAGATGCTGAATTGGTGATGACCTTTGCTTTTCAAGCGGCCATTGCCTTTGAAAATGCACAATTGTTTGAGCAGGCACAGCAGGAAATCAACGAGCGTATGCGGGCAGAGACGGCGCTTGAAACCGAGCGTGAATCGTTGGCCCAGCGCGTTGAGGAAAGCACAGCAGAGCTACGTGCGGCCAATGTGGAGCTTGCGCGGGTCGCTCGTGCCAAGGATGAGTTCCTTGCCAGTATGAGTCATGAGTTACGAACACCCCTCAACGCCATTCTGGGCATGGCCGAGATTTTACAGGAAGAAATATACGGTCCTATTACACCGCAACAACTGTTATCTCTGGAAACCATTGAGTCCAGCGGCCATCATCTGTTATCGTTGATTAATGACATATTGGATGTTGCCAAAATTGGTGCAGGGCGTCTGGAAATTCATATTGAGTCGGTCCATATTCCATCGCTGGTCAATGCCAGCTTGCAGTTGGTGCGACAGGCAGCGGATAAGAAGGGATTGACCATCACCTGTCGTATTGATGAGTTGGTGCGCAACATTGATGCCGATGAGCGACGACTTAAGCAAATTTTGGTAAATTTGCTCAGTAATGCCGTCAAGTTTACACCCAAGGATGGTCAAGTGGGGCTAGAGGTCCAAGGCTATCCCGATGAAAACGTGGCTCGTTTCACCGTATGGGACACAGGCATTGGCATTGCAGAGGAGGATTTAGCTCGTCTATTTCGCCCGTTTGTTCAGTTGGACAGCCGTCTTTCACGCGAATATACAGGTACAGGTTTGGGACTTGTACTTGTGAGCAGTCTTGCTGATATGCATGGTGGTAGCGTTGCTGTTGAAAGCGATGTTGGCTATGGCAGTCGCTTCACTGTATCAATTCCATGGAAACCGCTGGCCCACGCCATATCACTTGACGGTTCAGGTGACACGGTTCAATTGAATAATCAGTTTAACGGTGTACGCCATGAGGCACCCCTAGATAGCAGCAATAGCGTAGAAAAGATGTCAAAAATCAAAGACCCTGCCCGGCTCCCAATAACCCACAATCACTATAATAATGGTTTTGGGCCACCCCATGATGGCAATGACGATGTCGCCAGTACATCGACAACCATCCCAACAACGCTACCAGCAGGGTTAACCACGCGAGAGTCAACCGTAACAGAGTTTGGTAGCCAAACAGAATATCATGCGCAGAATCTTAGTGCGATGAATGGGGCAGAATTGGACATGTCGATGATAGCGACCGATGACAAGCAGTCCGCAGAAATGGATATAGACAATACGCAGGATGATGTGCCAGATGATGTGCCGTCTAACCCCATTATTTTGCTAGCCGAAGACAACGAAGCCAATATCGAGACCTTATTTGATTATCTACAAGTCAAGGGGTATGACGTGGTTGTGGCGCGGGACGGTGCCGATGCGGTTCAATTGGCTCGTGAGGTGATCCCCGACTTGATTTTGATGGATATACAGAT
>JBCCFC010000158.1:0-15404 GCA_039029935.1 Chloroflexota bacterium | reverse complement strand
GGTGCGCAAATGGCAAAGCTGTCACCTCTTCTCATTTGCTGCAAAATTCTTGCTCGTAGAGGATGACCGCTGGTAATGATGGAGGAGAGATGGTTTGTATCGCCCATATAATCAGTCATGTCTGGTAGAATCTTCCTTCGGTGATATCATCAAGGCGATTAAGCACTTTTTGCTCTTGCTCAAATGCAGGCCAAACTTCTTCCCATTCTTCCATTGTCATTGTATCCGTCGGTGGCGTATCCAGTAAGTACTGAATATAATCCATATCACCAAATTTTTCTCCATATGTAACAGCATTTGGGTTTGGCGGCGTTACTTTAATCGCTGCAAGCATCCCTTCAAGTGTATCGTCAATATCATCATCATCTATTCGTCGCTCATCCTCAATAAACGAAAATTTATTGAATGGTTCAGAATTACGTATTTCTTTTTCAATTTCATCTTCGATATGATTGTTCTGATAGATAACACGAAAGGCAAAGTCGATAAATGTCTGTGCCGATAGCCGTAAACGTCTAGCACTATTGTGTATGTTTTCAGATATTTCACCAGTAAGACTTATATTCATCGTCATAAAGTCACCATCCTTTCTTTAATTAGCTTGAGCTGGTAACGCACGGGCGGGAATTTTTCTTTCTTCTAAATCCATATCTGGCGAAATTATATCATAATTGGCGTTACAGACCCAACAGCAGTGAGTGAATCACTTGGATTCGTGTTGAGGTTGACGCGGTTGCTACGTCGCAAGCAGTGATAGCCCAATGGCGCAAGGTAGCCTGTGTCAAAACCGCCCTCGCCGTGTTGATGTCAGCGATGGCCGTGATGATGTGGCAGCGATTGTGGTGGCGTGGTTGGCGTGGTCGCCGTTGTGTTGGTGTGCGTGGATCACTGTGATCGACAAACCGTTGTTAATTATTGTGGAAGCCAAACAGGACAATTTTACACAGGGTTGGGGGCAATGTCTTGCTGCCATTGTAGCCGCCCAGAAGATCAACGAGACAGCCGAAATCGAGATATTTGGGATTGTCACGACGGGACAGATGTGGCAGTTTGGCCGTTTGCAAGCGGATTTGTTTGAGCAATATGAGCGTCTTGTCCGACGTGAAGAAGCATTTGGCTATATCAATGCGCTTGTCACCCAGGCTGAAACGCAGGCTAGGCAGCAGCTACAGCGAGAATCTTCGTAAATATCTTTGCACTTTTGGATTGTCATTCCTGCCTTCGCAGGAATGACAATCCCAGAGTACACAGAAAAACTGCAAAGATAGTGGCACTATTGTATAGGCAGTTGTCGCTACGGTAGTTACATTGATGAGTGCAAAGTATCTTCCGCCGCGGACTGCTACAATCCCAACATAAACTGATAAATCATATCTGGCAAGTTGGGCATGGGCCACTCGTGCTTGTAGTCCGGATAGCTTAACATCTGCTTCTTTGTCCTAATTTTATTATAGGCCGCAAATTGTGTTGAGGGTGGGCAAACCGTGTCCATCAACCCGATGCCCCACAATACTTCGCCTTCAATGCGCGATGCCAAATGCTGTACGTCGATATATCCCAACGCGTTGAAAATTTCGTCCTCGCGTTTGTGCATGGGATCATAACGACGGAACCAATCCTGCAATTCCCAATAGGCATCCTTGGCTTGGTCCATCTCCCATGTGCGCTGATAATCGGTCAGGAAGGGAAAAACCGGGGCGAGCCGTTTGATACGTGGTTCGAGCGAGGCACAGGCCAGTGTGAGTCCGCCACCCTGACTTGCACCCCATGCACCGACACGTGTCTCATCCACATCGGCCATGTCCATGACGATTTTCGCCAGTTGCGCCGTGTCGAGAAAAATCTGATGAAAGAGCAACTTCTCTGGTTGACCATCCAGCGCATCAGCCAGACCACGAATAATCTGCCCACGCATGGTCGTGCCTTGCACACCGCCTACGTCTTCGGAAAAGCCGCCTTGCCCACGACAGTCTAGCCCAACATAGGTGAACCCCGCGGCAGCAAAGGCCAACTTCATTTCTTCGGACCAATCGCGGATAGCACCTGTGTATCCATGAAAGTGGAGGACAGCCGGATGCGGCCCCGTTGTCTGTTTGGGGCGTACCAATTTCGCATGGATACGCGCACCGCCAACCCCTGTAAAATAGAGATGAAAGCATTCGGCAAAGGGCGTTTCAAAGTCTGCGGGGACAAGCTCAACCTGTGGATCAAGGGCCTGCATCTCGGCTAAACGGCGCGCCCAGAAATCATCAAAGTCAGCGGGTTTTGGGTTGCGTCCTTGGTACTCTTGTAGTTGTTCCATCGGCATATCAAAGAGCAATGGCATTGCGTTTCTCCTCTGTAGTTTACCCCTTTGAATAGGGTTGGATGATGCTTGATTATGGGAACATTGTAGCATGGGATGACTTTGCTGAAAAACGGCAGAAAGCGCAAAGTATCCCATTCATTGGACTTTGGACAAATGCCCACAGTAGCTCAAAAGATATTTACCAAAAAGGAAAATCGGTGAAAATGCCACGCCCCACACGCTCAGAAATAGGGTCTCGTCGTTTTTCGTTTGGCAACATCTGTCCTCCTTCTGCTGCTACATCAACTACCTGCGCAGATGTTCGGATTGTAGCCAATTCTCGCAAGCCTGCCAAGAATAGTTATCAATTCAAAGTTGAGTTCTTTTTTGAAGCTTTCTTTACAATCTCTTAACATTTGTCTGCTACAATCTAATGAATGACATGTCATATACGCACAAACCAGTCAGCAGGGTCGAATAGCCGATTCATTGTGTACTTGACAAAATCTATAGAAGGAGACAATTAGTGGTTCAACTTTTACAGTCGAGGCGGCTTATCCTAACTCTTGCCGTGCTGCTTATTGCAGGTGGTGGATTCTCGGCAGTGCGCTTTACACAACGCTCGCTAGGGTCCGTGCAGGCCATTCAATTTGCCGTTGACAATGATTTTGGTGAGGGTAATGTCGATGTTGCGCTGGTCCAACCTTGGATGAACATGCGCTACGTGGCTGGGGGGTTTACCGTGCCGCGAATCTTTCTCTTTGAGGAACTCGGCATTCCGATGCGCGGGTCGGCAGAGCGGCTCCCCCTGGGTAGACTCAATCGTCGTCTGGATTTGGGAGAGGTAGATGGAGAGCCAGAGATTGTCGGGATGGTACGCGAGGCCATCCTGAAATACCGAGCCAATCCGATTGTCACAGGATTGGATGAAGGGGAAATCCGGCGTTGGATGAACATGCAATATATCGCCTATGCCACAGGCATTCCGGTCGAAACACTCTTTGCCGAGGTGGACATCGCGATGGAGGGCAACGCCTTCAAACCGCTGGGGTGGCTGGTTGAGTCAACCGACGATGAACCCGGCGACGGTGAACTGATCCGAACGTTGCAACGTCTGGTTGACGAGCATGCATGTAATAACCGCGATGAACTTGAACGTAATCGTGGCAATAATCGTGATGACAGAGATAACCGTGAATGCAGGGACAGAGATGGCAGGGACGACAGAGATGACCGTGATGACAGGGATGACCGGGATGACAGAGATAGAAGAGACCGTGAGCGCGGCGAAGGGGAGGACTCAGAGTGAGCATTGATATCACAACATTGGTTTTGGGCTGGGTCATTGACTATGGCGCACCCATCGTCGGCCTGGTGCTGCTCTTAGGTGGCGCGGGCATCCCGCTCCCCAGCGTGTTGGTTGTCATCGCCGCCGGTGCCTTTATCCGCCAAGAACTGCTCGACATGTATACCACACCCATTATCGGTTTGGTCTGCGTTGTCATCGGTGACACGATTGTCTATAGCGTGGGTCGTTTCGCTAGTCAGTGGATCGAGCGTCGTTTTGGCGACAACCAGACATGGCAAAATGCACAAGAGATGTTTGAGAGACGCGGTGGGATTGCCATCTACCTGAGCCGTTGGCTCATTACCCCGCTCGCCGTCCCCACCAACCTGATTGCAGGCAGCAGCAGATATCGGTTTAGCCGCTTCCTATTTTTTGATACCGCAGGCGAGATCACATGGCTTGCCATCTTTGGTGGGCTGGGCTACTCATTTGGCGACCAATGGTCCTTGATTACGGACTTTATCTCTAATTTTAGCGGGTTGATTCTCAGTGTGCTGGCAGTCTTAGTTGGCATCTATTTACTGATTCGATATATACGAACACCACAAGAATCGTAGTAGGCGAGAGGTATGTCACCTATTTCAGCTTCGTGTTGATCAAAGAAAATGCTATTACACGGTGTAGTGGATACCCCATCGCAATGCCATGCACTAAGTGATACATAAACCAACCAAAGCGCAATCAAGTCAAACCCGAATTCTTGCAGTCCCAGATCGAAGTCGGTAGCCATGTTTGCCGCAATGTACGTGAGGTGCGTAGTGAGCTAATCCGCTTACGCAAATCGGTGCATGAGGTGGCAAGTCAAAGCGATTGCCGGATTGTGGCGGCAGGGACACATCCCTTTTCGCGTTGGCATGATCAGCTTGTGACAGAAGGGGCGCGCTATAAGGCGATGCGCGATAAATATGAACTGCTTGCGAGTCAGCTTCTCATTTTTGGCATGCATATTCATGTAGGGATTCCTGATCCCGATCTGCGCATTGATATCATGAAGTAGATGACCTACTTTGCACCCCACATCAGTGCGCTCGCGACATCGTCTCCCTTCTGGCTGGGTCGCAAAACAGGTCTCAAATCGTACCGTAGCGTTATCTTTGAAAGCCTTCCTCGCACGGGGTTGCCCGAACACTTTGATTCTTGGCAAGAATATAGAAAACCTGTTAATGGAAATTTATGAGATGAGTTGATAAAAAACTAGCCGCCCCAGCGATACAACGCAAGTTCCTCTTCCTTAACATCAATCAGCCCCTGCGGACAAAAGTTGAGTTTTTCCAACAAACGGATCGACCTGACGTTATCCGGTTTTGCCACCGCATCAAGCACAGAAAAATCGAATCGCTGAATGCCAAACTGGAGGATTGCGGTACATGCTTCTCTGGCAAGACCTCTACCATGATAGTCGGGCAACAGGGCGAAGCCAAAATCTGGGTTGGAAAGGAACGGTTTCTTCAGAAAACCACAGATGCCAATGGGGATGCGAGTCGTAGCATCCTTGATGACGTAGTAACCAAATTCGTGATACTCATACGTCCGTAGATACGAGTAGCGAATGACGAAGCGTGCAACATCAAGGTCCGTAACGTAACTATCTCCGATATAGCGAAGCCATCCGGGAGAGTTCATGAGATCGAAGAAAAACGGAGCGTCGTCCAACGTAATCCGCTCAACAATTGTTCGTTCTGTTGTGAGAATGGTCTCGGAAGTCATCGTCGTCTCCTAAAGGTTGTTTACCTTGCATTAGAATCAGGCTCATGTCACAACCTTGAATTTCTTGGCGTATGGAAATGTCGATCCCATGCGTTCAAACTCGCTCAAACAAAAGGCATCGACTTACGCTTGCTGTGCGGGCGAGAGCAACTCCTTGGCACTCCCCATTTTCCCCTCGCGAATTAAAGGCACATAGCCCGATTCCCAGGCAGGCGGGTCAAACTTGTGATTGTTGGCCTTCATATAGACAAAACTACTCTTTTCGGCCACTTTGGCGCGCTGTTCGGCGGCGAGGTCAATCTTGATAAAATCAGCAATTTTTTGGATCGTGTCCAAGTTATCCGCTTGCATCTCCTCATAAATGAGTACCAGCACATTGTCTCGATATGGATCATCGGGTGATCATGCAAATTCATGCCAACATTTGGCTGTGCAACGCGAACAGGAATACCCAGTAATCGGGTATGATCGGGGTCGCCTGCGCCAGGTGGAGCCACCACCAACCACGATAAAATCGCTGTGGGTTGAGGGGTTGATTGATATATTGTTCATCATAACCTCCGGATTCTCTTGCAGGTTATCAAAATTTCGACAGCGATGGACATCGTGGATGTAAATCGCATGATCATCCGCCGCATAGTAAAATGCCGAGGGTCGTATAAATGGCTGGTTATTGGCGGCTGTTGCCACCGTACAATAGGGTTCGTTCCGTGTTTATCTGCGCTCGTCTGTGCCCTCTCAAAACTATGCGTTCAATATAAAGGCTTGTGTTATTCTCTGTCAAAAAACGATACGTACCTACGTACTCTATTTCCTCAACACAGGCAAATAGACCATCCACCCACTCGGCTCTTCGTCCACTGTCCCCATATCCATCAACGGACGTGTCCCATCCGCCATCACCATCTCCAAGATATAATGATGGTTGGCATTTACATCGCCAGTCACATCCTCATAGCGATAATCGGCCCCCGTCGATGCTCCTTGGGCCACAATGATGTCCGCATCACTGGTCAAGCGCACAGGATCACCCATTGTCCCATCCTCACCTTTGTCCAGCCGCAACACGTGAAAGCCAACGATGTCGTTTTCATTGACCGTAGACCACGACAGCACAACCACACTATCTCCATCTATCATTTCAACAGTCACATCTCTACTTGACAACACAACATTGGTGGGATTCAGGATTTGCACGGTATCGGTGACCGTGTGCGTATATACCTGTGCCGTGTTTATGGTTGCGCTGTTGGGCAATGAGCTTGTGTCCAAGGCGGCGATAAACGTCACCACGACATCAAAGACACCATTGGGGGCCAAGTCTTGCCCAAAGCCGTTACTATTGGCCTCGGTCAAGTCATTCCACGTAACTTGCCCCGTGGCAGCGGTGTTTGCGCTTGGGGTCGCGCTAATATAGGTCAGGTAGGTGTTGCTGTAGGTGTCCGTCAACGGTAGTGTGGTGATGGTGACTGCACCTGTATTGGTGATACGGATTGTAAAGGTCACAGCTGCGCCAGGTATTACAGGGTCTGGTGTGTTGAGTATTTTTTCGATGGCAATCTGTGCGGGTGTAAATCCAATGTCAAACGAGTGGTCATTGTAGCCCAAGTCGCCGGTCGTCAACGTGATAACGGCTTGGTTGCCCAAGACAATCGCATCTGAGTCGACCGCATCGGAGATGGTTGTGCCAGAATCGACATTGGGCAAGGCCAGTGTATAGGTGTTGAGCGCGGTTTGGGTGAGGCCAACACGGATGGTGTAGTCAGTG
The DNA here is from genome assembly GCA_039029935.1 of Chloroflexota bacterium. Taxonomy (GTDB): domain Bacteria; phylum Chloroflexota; class Anaerolineae; order Caldilineales; family Caldilineaceae. The sequence continues at coordinate 8,294 of JBCCFC010000158.1, read as the reverse complement.
TTGGGGAGCAGACCGCCGACAACGGTGGTTGTTGGGACCACACCGATATGGCTGGGGACAGTGGTTGAGTAGATGGTGTCCAGTCGTGGGTCGGTGGCGTCGATGAAGTAGTATTCGCCGTTGGCATCGGTGGTAGCATTGGCGATTTGTGTGCCTGTGATGTCGTATAGTGTCACCGTGATGCTGGGCAGGGAGTCTTCGTTGGGGTCTTGGATGCCGTCGGCGTCGTTGTCTAGCCACACCCTGTTGCCAATCGACAATCCTCGGTTACAGGGGTCGGATGCGCTTGCTAGGCGAAAGCTAGGGCTTGGGTAATAAATACCATCATGGGCGTTATAGGCCAGCACGGTTTCCAAGCGATAGGAACTGCGCATAAAGGATTCGCTTTGTCCCTGATGCCCTGGTCGAACGGCGTGGAATGAGGTGGGCATGGTCGAGTTTTTGGGGAAAAACATATCGTGAGAATCGCCCGAAACACCGTAGAGACCATAGGCCGACTGTCCACCTTGCCCGACTTGCCATAGCACAAAACAGGTACCAAGGAATGTTCTGTCATACACATTGCCATTGGGAACTGTATATGTGCCATCCGAGTTTAAGCCGCTCAAAATCGGTATGCCAGATGCCTCTAATGTTGTGGACGCAAATAGATTGTAGGTGCTGTTGGTTTCATCCCAATAATGCGATTTGTACAGTTCATCCTCGGTGGGGATACGCACACCAGGCCAGTTTTCGTCAACAGCGGTGATATGCGTCACGACATCGGTTGTGCTGGCAAAGGTGTATGCGCCTTGGTTGACATCGCCTGTTGCCGCCCAATTGGCAAAGCGTGCGATCAAAATAAAGGAGATGAAATTGACTGCTGTATTTTCGATATCCGGCGAGGTGATGTTTTGCCCATCACAGCTATAGCTTGCCGCAGACCAGCGTTCACCCAACGGTAGCCCGGCATTGTATTGTACAATTCCCTCGGTCAACAGACCACCTTCCCAATCAACAGGGCCATTGGCTGGATCAACATCGTTGAGAAAGGCCAAATAATCGCGCAGGGTAATTTGGCGGTCGGCAATCCAGTAACCTTGCGAAACAGAGCCATACCCGATTTGATCGGCATCATTGTGGACAACGGGCGAGCTATTTACTGTTGTGGAATAGCTACTGCCATCTGCGGGGTTGTTGGGATCACCGATATAGAGCCACTCACCAGATGCCCCAATGCTCGTGCCGTTCACCCCAACACCACGTGCATTGACTTCACAACGGTCAGGTGTATGGATGGCGAAGTCCGCCTCGCATGTCCCTGCCGAATGAAACTGGATGGATGTGCCGTTGTCGCTGCCGGGGACGCTGCCTCGATAATCAGCGGGCAGACCGCTAAACTCTAAGCGGATGTGGGCGTCATCGCCTATCCGCCCCAGATAGAGATCATCAAAGACATAGGTTCCTGTGACACCGACTGTGGATGAAATCACAAACCCGCTGCTGTCATAGGCACTGACAATAATTGGGCCGTTGTTGGTTCCGTCAAACCCCGCTTCATCCACGTCCTGCAAACCGTCGCTGTTGGTGTCACGCCAAACCGCACCACCTAAATCGTCGCTACCGCCATCACAGACGCCAGCAGCTTGCATTGTCGATTGGATGCTGGAGAGGGTTTCGTCAAGAGTCACATATCTGACAGCAGTATCGACACTGTCGGGACTGATCGCAGGCTCAATCACGGCTGTATCGAGTGCATGGATGGGTGCGGCGTGGACAGTTGTTGTTTCTGGGAGGAATTCATCAAGCAAGGTTCTTGGGGTCAATCTATCTTTTAGTGGGTCTGTTAGCGGAAGTTTGTTGGATAAAGCCGCTTGGTCAATCGGGAGATTGCTTGTCGTCGCTGGTGGGTCCATGTATATTGGAGGAACCAATCCCACCAAAAGTGAGCCTATCACGAGTACACGTAGCAAGATGCTGGCCCTTTGCAGATACCGTTGTTTCCGTTGCACATATCGCCCTTCTTCCACACACTCCTCCATTCTATTGGCAGAATCAACACAGAAGCTGGTTTGCAGTGTTGACAACTCGCTGGCAACTCAGCCTTTGTGGTTGATGCAGATGCTATCAATAATATTAGTATTGTTAATATATATGTCTTTTACAGAGAGCAATTTAGCACATGCATCTGGATTGAACATCCGTCATATGTTCGATATCGTGCGTCGTTTTTTGTAGATGCGTTGAGACTTGCACACGATTGTCAGTTTTTTATGTAGAATCTTCGTTGCACTTCCTACAAATATTGCCGAATAGAAAGAATCCCACTCTAATGGATTGTGTGGTCAAGCACGAAAGCCTGCCATAGAGCCAGAAATAAGCAGATTACGTACTTACCGACTGTGCAGGGGTATGGTGATGTTGTGTGCATGGAGTCGTTGCATTAGAATGGGCAGTCCATCTTTGGGCCTGTCGAAACGACCGTTGTCCCAAATTTATAAAATTGTATCGCAGATTGGTAATCTGTGTTACGAGTATAGACTTTCCGATGAAATGTTAAGGAGAAAACATCATGTCGAACTGGCAATCTGCAACCATCGAATCGAATGAACTTACACTACATTATACGCGTACGGGCGGCGACAAACCACCACTGGTGCTATGTCATGGCTTCTCAGATGATGGCCTCTGCTGGACGCCTGTCGCCAAGGTGCTATCTGCTGACTATGACATTATCATGCTTGATGCACGGGGACATGGGCGTTCTGAGGGGCCGGAAGAAGGCTATGGCTCGCTCGAACACGCGGCAGATGTGGCAGGTGTGATTATAGGACTAGGACTGGAGAAACCAGTGATCTTGGGGCATTCAATGGGTGCGGCAACGGCCTTGGTGCTTGCGGGAACATATCCCAATTTGGCAGGGGCGATTCTGCTTGAGGACCCACCCGCATGGTGGATTAATCCGCCAGTGGATATGAACCCCAGCAGTCGCCGTCAACGTTTTGGCGGATGGATTGTAGAACTTAAGCGCAAGACGGCAGAGGAAATGATCGCACTTTGCCGCGCCCAATCACCAACATGGCATGAAGCCGAGTTAGGACCTTGGGCCGAGTCCAAGTTGCGGCTCAGTTTTAATGTACTGACCTCAGAGCAGTCGGAAACAGTCGATTGGCGAACGATCATCGGCAAAATCACCTGCCCAGCACTGCTCATCACTGCTGATCCTGTGCAGGGTGCGTTGGTGACGGCTGAACAGGCGACTGTCTTCCACGAGCTTGTACCACAGATTCAGGTGAAAAATATTGCAAGAGCGGGACATAATATTCGTCGTGAGCAGTTTGCAGCATTTATGGACGTGGTGCAAGGGTTCTTGGCTGCACATCATCCGAGCGCATAGAAACGCTCCAAATTTTCAGTAGGTCATGTCGTATCTCGATCATATTTCTGCTCAAATTGGAGGGTACCCGATGCTAACATAGTTGGTGTGAGAATGGGGACCCATTAGCAGTTCTCCGCTAAAAACTTTTGTGTCAGTTTTGGCACTGCTGGGTCTTCAAACCCACCGTGTCCCCCACCCTCCACCGTATAAAAGGTTACATCCGCTCCAACCTGTTGTAATGCTTCGACCAACAACACACTCTGTCCATGCGGAACTAGCGGATCTTGATCGCCATGTATGATCAGAAACGGCGGCATATCTGCGGTGACATAGGTGATGGGGTTGGCTCTGGCAACCTTTTCTGGATGATCCTGAATGGGACCACCAATCAGCTCGGATTCCGGAGAGTCAGCGTAATCATGGATCATGCCGTCCGGCAAACGTTGTGCATCCATCTGGAGAAAATCCGTTGGACCAAAGTAATTGACCACGCACTGCACACGGCTGGAGACATCCAAATGGTCACCGGCTTCATATTCGCTGACATGCCCCACTACACCTAACATCGCCACCAGATGACCACCCGCCGATGGCCCCCACGCTGCAAAACGGTTGGGAGCGAGGCTGTATTCTTCTGCATGGGTGCGCAGCCAGCGTACCGCGGCTTTGCAATCTTCAATCTGCGCAGGCCAAATGGCGTGTTGACTGAGGCGATAGTTGATGGACGCTACTGCATAGCCGTCAATGAGATAATCATAGAGCATCAAGGTTCGCTCATTGATTTCTTTGCTGCCCACACGAAATGCACCACCATGAATCCAAATAATCAACGGGTGGTTCTCTCCATTAGCTGGCAGATAGAGGTCGAGTACTTGGCGTTCATGGCCGTCTGTGACATAGGCAATATTGCTGTGAACTGTGACGCCGACTGGTGGTGGAGGCGGATTAAGCTCATCTTCTTCTATTTGTGCTTGATTGGTGTTGGTGTCTGACTGTGAACTCATGGTCTTTTCCTTTCAAAGTAGCGTAGCTGTTATACTCGTTGTTTCATGCTCACTCAAGCTTTCGGTCTATAGATAGTCACGATAAATCGCTAAAAAATGATTTTCAAATGCCAAGGTTTGCTCGCAAAATGCACGTAATTGAGAGCGCTGTACTGGCTCACTCGGAATTTGATATGCCCACTGATTACGACATACCTCATAAATCCCCGTCACCAGGCCTGTCCATTCATCGTTGATGTGTGCTTGGTATTGTCGAACGCTCTCTCGTTTTGTCGCAATATAACTCTGTGTCTTGAGGGCAACAAGGGCAGTGGCAATTTGTCCCACAATGGCAACCAGCAGCTTGGTATCCTCTTTCTGTTCAATGGGATTCTTGGCGTACCCAAAAAACTCATCAGCAGGGTCTGGATAGGTGGCTGGAATCTGGATATCTTGCTGCCCTCTGGCGACACGCATCATAAAGTGGATGGCATGGTTGTGCATCCACTCGCGCACATATGCATCTATTGGTGGTAGCGGGATTTGCGCGCGGATGTCCTCGCCATAGAGAAAATGGCTGGCTAGCTTGAGCCGTGTGTCGCCTTGTAGCACGGTTGATTCGCTCATGCCTTCCAGATCGAGAAACATCGGTGTCAGCAACGAGGCACTATCAGATAGGTCCCACACAACGTCTGTCTCCACCTCACTCATCTCATCTTTGAAGATCAGCAACACATCAAGGTCACTGGTGGAGACGGCGGTCTGGTCGGCGTATTGAGGAGTCTCCGCAACGGGCGATAGGTTCATCGCCTCTTTTGCAATCATGATTCGACATCTCCTTTTCCCTGTTCATCGGTCTTCGCGATGATCTTGCGCAATTGTACCCGTGCACGCATAATCTCGCCCTCCGTAATCTGATAGAATCCCCAGGGACACCAATAAATCTCTAGTGAGGTCGCACCTCGTGCCTGCATTTCGGCCATCGCTTTGAAGACGAGGACGCTGCCAATTTTTTTGCTCCGTAGCGAGGGCATCACTCCGGTTTGGCTCAGTTTGCCCACTGTACCCGCTGTATCCACTGCGGCCTCGACATCAAAGTAGACATACCCGACTACCTTATCACCCCAAATCGCCAACAGACGTGTCCTGGGATCGCCTCGCTCATCCACAAAACGTTTGTTTTTGAGATACCACGCTTCCCAGAAATGTTCATCCAGAAACGCCAAAAAGTCAGCCTGATAGCGTTCAGTACAGTAGTCAAAGCGTAACCCTTCGCCCTGAAGTTGCCGCTCAATATCAACTGCCCATTGCGGTGTCTGAAAGTCAACCAAGGACTTGGTGACATCCACCAATTCTCGCAGCGGTTCAAATCCATGCTTTTGTAGCAAGGCGATTGGGTAGGTATGGCGCGTATCGTAATGCGGGAAAAAGCGGAAAGGCTTAAAGCTGGCAACGTCGATGATGGTTTTGCCTTGAGCTTGTAGATAGGCCAGTGCTCGTGTGAGCAATACATCGCCCAAATCGGTTGTTTCGTAGTCGGGATGGATAACGACACTCAAGATGCAGCCCGTATTGGCAAAGATGGGGTCTTTGTAATGGCCTTCTTTATAGATAATCGTCGGCATAAAACCGATAATCTTGCCCTCATGCTCGGCAACGAACATGCCTGTTGGATCATAATGGGGCAGTTGGTATAGTTGTTGGAATTTTTCTGGTGCCACCGGGTCATACGGGTGAGACGTATTGCACAGCGCAACGAGTTGAGGGATGTCGTTTTCTAAAAGTGTTCGAATAAGCCAAGCAGTCATCGCGTTATTCCTAAAAATACTGCAAATCTGTAGACCATGCAATGCCATGTTCCTTACATAAATCCAACCCCTTCTTTGTAAACCCATGTAGCGACAGGTAACCCATCAAAATCGTCTTACCAGGATATTGGCTCTGATAGATTGCGACCTTCTCCAAAAAATCCTCAACATCTTCATGATTTGGTTTACGCTGCTTATTCTTGGCCTCCACCAACAACACGGTATCATCGCTGGATAGTGCCACAATATCCAACTCTTTGTTGCTGCCATCCTGCCGCCGCATAGTCACTCGTGTGTTGACATCAATGATATTCAGTTTGACATTTGTCGGGCTATCTTTGGCAATGCTCTCAAAAAAGTCACGCAGCCGAAAGCGTTTACGACTGCGCATAGCATAGGCAAACTGTTCCTCAGTAACAAAGCCTTTGATGCGGTTCAACTGCCCACGCAATTTGTCGTTTTCCTTGGTCAAATCAGCCAATTCTTGGTTAAAGTCGGCAATGAGGTTGGGTTCATGCTCGGCAATTTCCTCTTCAAACCGATGGCGCAATATCAAGTTGATGGTGTTATCTTGAAGGCCACTAAAGCGAATATTGGATGTTCCCCACTCAATCAAATCGCCCTTAGAGAGCGATACTAATTTACGATGAATGGTCGATTCGTCTTCGGCTAAGTTTAGCTCTTTCTTCAATTCCTTGGGCGTCCAAGAGCGGTCGTTATGCTTGCTCAGATGGAGCAGCAATTGTTTGCCATATTTCTCATTGATGCGCTCAACCGTCATGTTGATGTACTCTTTCCATGTGCGCGCAAGAAACGCATTTTTGCTCGCCACCTCATGGTTGACCGTTTCGACTACACCGTCGGTTGTTGTCAAGTCGCGCTTGGCATAGTCGCTTTGCATGACACAGGAGATAAAAAATGGGTCCGCTTTGCAGAGCGTGTTGATTTGGACAGCCGTTTCATTATTAATTGGCTCCCGATAATGGCTGGCATATTTGTAGACAGACAGCAACCCTTCATCGTCTGCGAGGTAGGGCGAAAAATCAATCTGGCTGAGGCGTCCCCCTTCCAAATGCTTTTGCATGATATCAAGCATCCAGCCGACATAGGAGCCTGTTGCCAACATCGGTGCTATTTTGGACTCTGACACGGAGTGAAAACTGCCGGGCATTCCGCGTATCGGCTCACCCGCAAGGTCTTCGCGGGCATAAATATACGAAGAAAGGTATTGAAACTCATCAATCATGACAAGAATACGTTGATCAAATCGGTGTGCCATGCGTGCCGGAGCCTTGTGAATGCGACGCCAGATTAACCCGCCATATTGGTCGCCCTTTGCCAAGTGATTCGTAATATAGTCGGTGTCTCGAACCAATACAGGATTGTTGCTTGTTTGACCATACTCATTAATTTCTTCTAATGATAAAACATCTTCAACAATCGTCGGGTCTCTTTCGACAAATGAAATATAATGAGAGGCAAATGTCTGGTAATAGTCAAGGGCAAGCGTGTTCAACCAGATGGGTGATTCGGGAATGCTGTAGTAAAAGGGAATCACCTGTCCATTGGACGACCAGAGTTGATTAAAGAGCCGCTGGACAAAGGCTGTCTTCCCGCTTTTGCGCCGTCCCAAAATCACCCATGACTTTGACCGTTGGTCGGGCATCCCCTCAACCCATTGATGAAATTTTTGAAATTCCGTTGCTCGCCCCACCAGTAATTCGGGTTTCCCTATATTTTCCTTAAGCGGGTACTGCATATCCGCTTCGGTTACTTGTGAAATCTGCATACGGCTTGTTGGCTCCTTCTCATACAAATCATCATCTCTATCTGATATATACTGTCATCTCCAATTTTATCATAAGATAAGCCTAAAAGAGGTATTCGTTATTGGTTGATACAATAGTTCTACCTATAAATTGACACAACGGCTTTGGTGTAGTATCGTTTTGCATATGACATGAACAGCATCTCAGATAGAAAACTATTAGGCAATAATAAATATGGGCGTTGGTCATGGATTCGTCCAAGAGGGGGAGGAGTTGAAAAAAAGCGAGAAAGAAGATAAGCTGGTGAAATGAAAAATTATGACGAACGCATCAAAAAACAAGAGGCAGTGAAAGCCTATGAAAATAGTGGGAAAAG
>JBCCFC010000157.1:0-15404 GCA_039029935.1 Chloroflexota bacterium | reverse complement strand
CCTACATGGCGCATTGCCCACCCCACAGGCTATCCACTCTACACATTACTGGGTACAGTCTGGAGCCGCGTCCTCTTCCCCATCGGCAACTGGGCATGGCGTATGAACACCCTCAGTGCACTCTTTGGCGCAACTGCCGTCATGCTACTTTTTTTAGTCGCAAAAAAATTGTTCAGCCCAAAGCACAAAACCGCCCAATTCCACGCCGCCCTCGCCACAACAACAATCTTTGCCATCAGTCCAACATGGTGGCAGCAATCCACCATCGCCGAAGTCTACACCCTCCACATCCTGCTCACCACCCTTATACTCTATCTAACAATCAGTGGGTCAGCGGGTCAGTGGGTCAGTGGGTCAGCGGGTCAGCCAGTCAGCCAGTCAGCCAGTCAGCCAGTCAGCCAGCCAGACTCTCACCCTATCCCCATCGCTTTCCTCCTCGGCCTAAGCCTCACCCATCACCGCACAGCCATCTTTCTTATCCCCCCCATTGGACTATATTTACTTTGGCACAATCCCAACTTACGGAAAATTCGTCAAACGTGGCGTCTATGGATGCAATGTCTGCTGGCGTTTATCACCCCATTATCACTCTATCTGCTCATCCCCATACAAGCAAGCATGGGCAATATTGACCTCAATCGCAGCTATGTCGACACATGGCAAGGCTTTTGGGACCATGTATTGGCGCGACGATACCAGACATTTCTCCAAGACAATCCATTGGCAATTGAACGCACTCTGGCCGATTGGTGGCAAATGTTTCACGCAGAATTTGGTTGGATGGGGATGGCGTTGTGTATCATTGGATTGATTGCAGTGTTGAAGCTCTGTATGAGGGGGATATGGTTCCGTGATGATATGCGAACCGTAGCCAACTGGCTGTTGATTTTGGTGTTTACGCTTCTAAACGCCATCTTCGCCTTCAACTATCAAGTTGCAGACACCGAAAGTTTTCTGTTGCCCGTCTTTTTGGGCATGAGTTTGTTTGTGGGAATGGGTGTGTATGCCATCAGTAGCACCACCCTGCAAGGATGGTCTACGGGTAATGAGTCTGTAGACCGTAGACCGTCCCTTTTAGGGCGGTTGGCTTATTTATGCATACTAATCCTGGTAGTCTTGCCCGTCGCTCTTCCAACAGCCAAAACCACCAGAACACTGCGTCACAACTGGGCGATTCATGATTATGCCGTGGCGATGGCAAAAGTAGACTATCCGCCCAGCAGCCATGTCATCGGCATTGAAGGTGAGATGGTGGCCCTGCAATACATGCAACGGGCGGAGGGATTGGGGTTGAATGCCCAGACGGTTGTGGCGGATGACCCCATGATGCGGGCAGAAGTAATTGCGGAAAAGGTAGCGGCGGGTGTCCCTGTTTACATTACGCGGGAAGTAGAAGGGATTGAAACACGCTATAGCTTTAGTGGTGCGGGACCATTGGTTCGCGTATGGCCGCGTGGCAAGGCGGCGATAAACCCACCAATCCATTCGGCTCAAGTCATGATGGTCGATAACAGGCTGCTTTTAGAGTGGTATAACGTACATCAGTTGGCGCAAGCAAGCGGGACAGCGTTACAAATCGCGCTCTATTGGCGACCGCTGGAACCGCTAGACGAACGGCTCAAAGTGTCTCTACGGTTACTGGGGATGGATGGTCAGCCACTGCGCCATGCCGATGGCCGTCCTGCAATTGAAGACCGTTTTCCCCTGCGCTTGGCTACATATAGTGACCAGTGGGTGACGGAGGAGTTGATTCGTGATGTGCATGTTGTCCCCATACCCAGTGCAACCATGCCCACAACCTTACAAGTCATCGTTTACAATTCTGAAACAATTCAGGAGCGCGGGCAGTGGGTGCTAGATATCAGTCATCATTTCAACTAAACATCTTGTCAACTTTTCGGGTACGGTCATTCCTGAGAATTCAGGAATGACCAAAACACCGAATTATTTAGTGGGCAAAGGGGCAAGGCTCTCATACCCCTACTGGGGCCATCTCATGGTTGCATGGATCACCGTCATAAGGTATAGTGTGTCTTCAAAATTTGGAGGATGACTTATATTTATGACAAACTATTTCGATCTATCCAACCAAGCACGGTCCACAATGCGTCATCAAACAACCTATCTCCGAATTAGCTTGGCGATTGTGATTATTTTATTTTGTGGCATTGCCTTTCCCTTTATCTGGCGATGGGGCGTCCAGCAGTGGTCTGTCTCTAATATGTATACGCTAGACGAGGCCGTTGAATCGTTGCCCAAGGAACGGGTCGCCATTGTGTTTGGGGCACGTGTCTTTAACAGTGGACGGTTGAGTACCATGCTACGCGACCGTATGGACACAGCCATTTTGCTCTATCAATCGGGTCAAGTTGATAAGCTGTTGGTCAGTGGTGACAATCGCTTTCACGATTACAATGAGCCGGGGGAAATGATGGCCTATGCGATTGCCAATGGCGTTGCACCTGAAGATGTTCAGCCCGATTATGGGGGACGGCGCACCTATGACACCTGCTATCGGGCGCGCGATATCTTTATGCTAGATCGTGCTGTCTTGGTCACACAAGAATTTCACCTGCCCCGCGCCTTGCTCATCTGCCGCAGTCTTGGCGTCCAGAGCATTGGTGTCATCGCCGACCGCCAGACCTATTTGGCGCGTTCAATACGCTGGTCCGAGCGGCGTGAGTTGTTGGCATTGGTGTTGGCATTGAGTGACGTTGTGCGGCAGCAGCCCGCGCCTGTGTTGGGTGAGCCGATACCGATTGAATAGGTGGAGGTAATCATGACACCGTTACAACAAGAGATTATGGATGAAATACAAGCTCTTTCTGAATGTGACCTGAGGGGCTTGCTTGATTTTATTCATTTCTTGAAGTCGTCTCAAGATGAAGATGCCTTTGCCGTGGAAAAGATTCAGTTAGCATATCAGCAGCGTGATCAAAAGAACAAAGAGGGTAACGATATCTGTGGACGGTAATCATAATGGAACGTGTACTTGAACCAACGATTGAGTCTCCTGTAACAACACGGGCAAAAACACCTGCCATCAAGAAACGATTGGAGGACTTACCTAAAAAATTGTCTCGTATTACTAAGTGGAAAGAGCAAGCGGTGACACAACAACCTGCGCTCCATCCCGAAGCATGGATGCGTCAATCCATCGCACAAGAACGTCCCGCATGGATACCGGACCACATTACAGAAAACTGGGAGACAGACCCATACGCCTACCAGACAGAGGATGAGTTGATGCCTGTTGGGATTGTGCATGGCCGCAAAATGGTCCAAATTGGTGGCATGATTGAAAGCCCTTTAGAGAAAAAAGGGTTTCTGATGTTGTATGATATGTTTATGATGTATCGCCGCGAGGATGGTAAGCGTGACAGAATTGGCCCCGATATCTTAATTATATCGGGACAAACCGAGGACGAGTTGGGTTCTTCCTATGATACGGAAACACAGCCAACACCTGTCTGTGCTTTTGAATTGGTTTCCCCCAAGGGCGAAGAGAAAGATTTAAGGAGCATGAGGCTCTATCTTGAACAGCTAGAAATTCCTACATGTGTGATGATTTATTTGGTCGATGATAATGGCTTTCGATTGCCAGAAGCCAAGCTCACTGTTTGGCGCCGGGACGGAGAGACGGGGCAGGCTGTGCAGGCAGAAGAGGAACGTCGCACCCGTGAAGCAGCCGAACAGCAGGCAGCAGAGGAGCGTCATGCCCGTGAAGTTGCCGAACAGAAGAATGCAGAATTGCTTGCCTTGCTACAAAAGCATGGTATATCTATTTGACCGTTACAGTTTCTACAAAAATTTTAGATGATAGCTCAACTTCGCTCACTCTACTACGGCTGGTGGATCATCATCACCCTTGCTATCACCGAAACCATCTCGTGGGGCATCGTCTACTATGCCTATTCGGTCATCATCACCACTCTGGAGGCTGAGTTTGGCTGGACACGGGCGGAGGTGACAGGGGCCTTTTCGTTGGCGTTGCTCATCTCTGGTGGCATGGCCGTGCCTGTCGGCTTTTGGCTTGACCGCTATAGCTCACGCTGGCTGATGACAGCAGGATCGATTGTTGCCACCCTGTTGATGTTTGTGCTGGCACAAGTACAAACGCTTACCCAACTCTATCTGGTGTGGATTGGCTTGGGCATCACCGCTGCGACCATTCTCTATGAGCCTGCCTTTGTGGTTGCCGCCAAGTGGTTTAACAAAAAACGCGGAACGGCATTGGTCATCATCACCATTGCTGCCGGATTTGCCAGCACAATCTTTCTTCCCCTAACCGCATGGCTCTTGGGGCTGTACGGGTGGCGACAGGCAATGGTCTATTTAGCCATTCTGCTTGGTGTGACCACGATTCCACTTCATGCGCTGGTGCTGCGCCGTTCCCCCGCCGATATGGGGTTGGCGATGGATGGGGGGACGCTGACAGCATCAACAGAACAACGAAACACAACATCAACCCAACAAACAGCAGATAAACAAACAGCAGCCAATCAAACAGCAGCCAATCAAACAGCAGATAATCAAACAGCCGTCAATCAAACATCAAAGACCGACATGACATTGCGCGAAGTCCTGCGTCTGCCCAGATTTTGGTGGCTGGCAATCTCGCTCTCGTTGGGTGGCATGGCCGCCATCGGCATTCGCGTCCATTTTATCCCACTCTTGGAGGACCGGGGATTTGCCCCCGAGTATGCAGCCTGGATTGCGGGCATCATCGGGGCGATGCAAGTGCTGGGGCGCGTCATCTATGCGCCATCTGGCAGTTCATTTTCACCGACACGCATGGTCACAATTATCTTTAGCCTGCAAGCCGTTTCGTTGGCACTATTGCTTTTTACGTCTAGCTCATCACCAACGGAGGCATCGCTGACGATTATCAGCGTATGGTCATTTGTCATCCTCTTTGGGGCGGTCTACGGTATCTCGACCTTACTGCGTCCCCAAATCATTGCCGACCAATTTGGTTCAACCTATTTTGGCCGGATCAGCAGCATCCAACATGTCATCTACACGGTCGCAACGACTTCTGCCCCCTATGGGATGGCTTTGATTTACACCTTGTTTGGCAACTCATATCAGCCCGTACTCGTGGTTCTGATCCTTATCTCCTTGCTGGCGGCAGCGGCGGTTTTTCCGATCAAAAAGAAGTAGTAGTAGGGGTAGACTAATCAGAAAGAAGATTCATCATGCAAAACTTACAGCCAACCATTCGCTGGGTAAACCACGCATCGTTTGTCCTGCAGCATGGCGATGTGCGTCTCATCTCTGACCCTTGGCTCTTTGGCAGTGCCTTTAACAATGGTTGGGATTTGCTTTGCGAAACGAAGTTTACGATTGACGATTTTGAGCAACAAGGCATCACCCACCTCTGGTTTTCGCATGAGCATCCAGATCACTTTGCCCCACCCGTTCTCAAGCAAATTCCAGCACATGTCCGCCAGAACATCACGGTCCTCTTTCAGACAACGGAAGATCAAAAGGTGCTGCGTTATTGTCGTGTGTTGGGGTTCCAGACGGTGGAACTACCTGTGCATGGCTGGTATGAATTGACGCCTGATCTGCGTGTGATGTGTGGTAAGATACCCTTTTTTGACTCATGGCTGCTCATCGAGGCTGGCGAAACCAAAATTCTCAACGCCAATGACTGTGTTGTCGATGGTGAGGGCATCGCCTCGGAGATTGCGAGGTACACGGGCGCAGTCGATGTGTTGTTGACCCAATTCAGCTATGCCAACTGGGAGGGCAATCCCGATGAACTGGAACTGCGTGTTGCCTCTGCTGCCGAGAAGTTGCGGCGGGTGAAATTACAAGTTGAAACCTTCACCCCAACGTATGTTATCCCCTTTGCCAGTTTTGTCTATTTCTCACATGAGGAGAATTTCTTTTGCAACGATGCCATCAACACGATTCGCGATGCGCATACCTTCATCCATACACAGACTGATGTCATTCCCGTTGTGCTTTACCCTGATGACTGTTGGACTGTTGGGGCCAGCCATGACAACGAGACCTCTTTGCGTGCTTATGACGCTGACTATGATCTCTCACAAAAATTGTTGCGTCAGACGGATTCGGTTACACTGGATACGTTGGTTACTTTAAGTCATGATTATATTCAACGGATGAGCGCGCAGAATAGCCGTTTTTTCATCAAGCTACTTTCGCTCCCACCCCTGCGCTATTTTGAACCATTGCGTCTTGCGCTGACAGATTTGAAGAAGGTTGTTCTCTTTGACATGACGCAGGGTTTGCAGGTTGTGCATGATATTGATGAATACAGTCTTGATGAATACAGTCTTGATGAATACAGTCCTGATGATGCTGACATTTTTCTCTCATCTGAAAGTTTGGCCTATATCTTCCAGTTTGATTGGGGCTTTGACACATTGACCGTCAATGGGCGTTTTCAGGCATCACAGACGCAGTACAAACGCATGATCAAGACATTATTTCTGGGGTCGCTCAATAATACAGGGCGGTATTTGCACCCAAAGACCCTGTTTGATATCGAGTTTGTCAAACGGGCGTTGCGAAAGTTGCGAAAGTTGACGTAGCTAGTAAAATACAGGAATCAACTTCCAGGAAGGGGATTCCTATACGCTGGTATGGCACTGACCGATCACCCCTTCCGGAAGTGTTCATGGGTCGTTATTTCTGTGGAATTACCTAAACTACCTCGTCACCACCCAAAACTGAGTCGGTCAATGAGTCGTTTGGGTAATCCGGCGCGGCGCATTTCACTTTGGGTTAGCTCGACAGGATAGGCGATGCGGTTGTAGTCCCAGATGAGCGCGTCGGTGTCGAAGATGGCATAGGCAGCGCGTGCGTCGTTGTCACGGGGTTGACCGATGCTGCCAGGGTTGATGATGAGTCGTTGTGCATCCGAGGTTTCAAGCTGAATGAGACCATCGGTCGGCGGCGGAATAAAATCAACAACAGCTTGGGGGAACTGGTTTGGCGTTGGCGTTGCCGCTGGACCAGCATCATTGGGTTCAAGCTGCCAGCGATAGATAGCGGGTCTGTGTGTGTGTCCAACCAAGCAGATATGCTCGTTGAAAAAATGAAAATTTTCAAACGCAATGGCCGATGACGACACATATTCAAGTACAGGTTCACGGGGACTAGCATGAGTCACAATCAAGTTTTCTGTCCCTGGTGGTGTCAATGGCGTGTCTGGCATGGTGTCTAAATAGGCCGCATGTTCGCTGTTTAAGTTGTTCCGTGTCCAGATGATGGCCTGTTGGGCTTGTGGGTTAAATTCCTCCACACTGATTCGGTCCAGTACGGCACTATCGTGGTTGCCCATGACGGATAAACTGGCATGTTCTTGCACCAATGCCACACATTCGTTGGGGTGTGGACCATAGCCAACGATATCCCCCAAACACCAAACAGTGTCATAATCGCCTTTGGTTGCATTCAAAACAGTCTCTAGTGCAACTAGATTTGCATGAATGTCTGATAAAATTAGTACTCGCATAATGATATAATAACACGCATTGGGTTTGTTTCAAATGTGTCGCTATGACCAATGTGCTTTATGGATAGACACAGCATACAATAGAAGTCCGACTTTTGATAAAAGTCGGACTTCTATCAATAATTTCTTAGAGCATTAACCTATGATATTTCAAAATATCGGGATTTTACATCATCCAATGAAGGGTGACTCCATCGAGTTGGCAGGTCAGATTGAACAATTTTTACAGCAAAATAAACACACATTGCAGTTAGAAACCATCTGGCGTGAATCCGCATGGCAACCAGAAGCCATTATGTCCCATATCGCCGATGTTGATTTGGTGATTACATTGGGGGGCGATGGCACATTGCTGCGTGCAGCACGGATGGGGGCACCACATACAACCCCGATGCTTGGGGTAAAAATGGGTCGTCTTGGATTTCTTGCTGAAATTATGCCAGAACATTGGCAAGAGCCCCTTGTGAAGATTCTTGCGGGTGATTATTGGCTAGAAGAACGACTTATGGTGCGCGCAAGAGTGGAACGTCCTAGTAGCGAAAGTGGTTCCAGCGGAGAGACACCTTCCGGAGGTGGCGACTTACCACCTCCGGAAGGTATCTCTCCACCCTACCAGACCATCGGTGAGTATGATGCGCTGAATGATGTCGTGATTGGTCGGGGAGACTTGGCTCGGGTTGTGCGAATCAGTGCCCAATTGGATGGAGGCTATCTGACCACATATACATGTGATGGTTTGATTGTTAGCACAGCCACAGGCAGCACAGGGTATGCATTGGCGGTGGGTGGGCCAATTTTGCCACCAACGCTACGCAACATTCTGCTGTTACCCATTGCGCCTCATTTAAGTATGGATCGGGCCGTTGTTCTCTCCGAAGGGACAGAAATCCGACTCAAGGCGTATAGCGACTATCCAACAATGCTGACCGTTGATGGGCAATTTGTGATTGAGCTTGGCAATGAGGATGAAGTCGTGGTGGTTGGTAGCCCGCACTTGGCGCGCTTTGTCCGTGTGCGTGAGCGTAGTTATTTTTACCAAGCCTTGATGGATAAATTGAAATGGACGGTGTAAACCAATGATAGCAGATATAGATCAAAAAGAGAATGATTCTCATCAAACCAAGACAACAACAAATAATGGTATAGGTGATGGCACAGGTGATGGTACAGGTGGCAGCACAGTCGATGATATGCAAACGCTCTATTGTGCCAATCATTCCAATAAAGAGACGTTGCTACGGTGTAATCGTTGTAATAAGCCCATTTGTATGCAGTGCGCACAGCTAACCGATGTCGGTTATCGCTGCAAAGAGTGTATTCGTGGTGTGCAGGACAAATATTTTAACGCTGAATCGTGGGATAATCCCATTGCGTTTGGCGTGAGCCTTGTGGTCGCAGCCATTGCTGCCCCGATTCTCGGGACATTGCTCAATATATTTTGGATTTGGGGCATTATTCTTGCCTTTGTGCTTGGCCCCAGTGCGGGCGGTATTCTTGTGCAGATTATTCGGCGTGCAGTTGACCGCCGTCGTGGTCGGAATCTGCGCTACTTTGCGATTACAGGCATTATTCTAGGGGTGCTGCTAGGCAATATCCTTGCCCTCTTCCTCTTAGGTGTGTTTCCATTGTTTAGCCTTCCCATGCCGATCTTCGCCTTTTCAGCCTCAGCAACAGTCTACCGGATGTTGAATTAGTTAATAGTTGACAATTATACTGCCTGCCACCCTGTCTCCCCCTCACCCCGTCTCCCCATATGCGTAAACTTAAGCCATCCGTCTCAGTTCTGAACCAAAAACCGTGAAGATATAATGAACAAAAACTGTAAAAACTCACGAAAAACTCATTAAAACTTTAGTTTCTCGTAAGACCTGACATGCAGGTAATAAAGAGAAACGGAAAAAGTGTACCAAAAAGAGAGTGAAACTAAGAGTTCACTCGACAAAAGAGGGTAAATTGTGAAAAAAGGCATAGCAGAAAGCTAAGGAGTCGCTGCCAAACTTATTCTCGTTTTTCTCATGCAGGAGAGCCTTTCTACTGCTCCTTGGTCCCAATGGTGGCAAGACTCTGACCAATCCCCCATTGTTTCTTCTCTTGTTGAAATGGCTATTCTCCATCTCCACGAAATTGTTCGTCCTACCTATGTCTTTCGACTCGTTTTGGATCACCCTGAACGCTCTCGTCGCCATTTGTTTTCCTCTAAACGCAAAGACCGTCTCTGGCAGCTTGCCCGCGCTGCTCAACATTTTCCCTCTTTGACATTTTAAAGTTTACGCATATGGGAATTTGAGGTAGCGTTTGTTGATACCATTTGGCTCGCACACCAATTCGCGCCCGACAACGCCATTCATATACAGATAGTTGGTGATGGGGTTGTCATAGCGAAAGACCAATTTTCTATTCGTTTTGTACATAGAGAGGACAGTAGGTGTATATTGCTCCATCTTGGCTTTGGAAATGATATTGAGGATGTTGTTGTTGGGTTGCTCATCAAGGGCATCGGTGTAGGCGGTGTTAAAGTCAAACATGGTGATCTCGGTGTTGTGGCGATTATGGGTTTCTGTCAACAATTCGCCCATCCAGCAGGTAAGGCCAGGTTGTCCCTGAAATTCAGTATAGATACGGTCAACTACCTCAGGTAATACTCGCTGACCACTTTCTTGCTCATACCAATGGAAGAGACCCCGCACCTCATCTTTTGTCAGGTTAGGTATATGAAGGCTTCGTTGCACATTAAAAGGCGAGCCGCTGACATTCTCAATGCCCAACACAGTGCGTACACCAATCAACGCAAGCCCATGTAAAAGGATGCTCTTTTCACCGCTTGGTATGCCACTCTCGTCAAAACGGTTTAGATATATATCACGAAATTCATTGGCAAAACGATTGATAAAATCTTCTTGCAATGCATCAAATTCATCGATCACCAGAATGACGGGTTTGGAGAAATAATTCGATGTAAATAGAGACGAAATCTCTTTCCATTTTTGAATTTTAGGAAAATTCTTCTTGAATCTCTGCTCTAATTTATCAACAAACGTCTCTAGAACATCAACATCATCTGTGTCATTTTTTGCGGACTGTAGGCTGATGACACCAATCTCGAAATCATCCCGCGTGCGTACACGTTTGATGACCTGCCGCATCACCCAGCTTTTGCCCGTTTGTCGTGGTGCCCATACGGTGATATAGTGTCCACCTTCTTCTGGATAATCGCCAACCAACTCTGATTCAGCTTTGTCAATCAACTCGGTACGCGGTGCATAATAGTGTCGGTGGTTCAAAACTGGGCCATATGATGAAAATTTTCGCATGATTAATTCCCTATTTAATTAGACATTCTGCGTGTAAGTTGTATGTTCTACAGTGTAACAGATTCATATGTTCTTGTCAATGCACTCTGCTACACGGATACATGTCATCGTGTATATTGCAATCATCAAAAAAGGCGATAGGTAAATGAAACCATGTCATCACCTATCGCCTTATCGATTATCAACAAAAAAGAGAATCCTTACCGCCCACCCAGAAACGCGCGCCGCACTTCCTCATTATCCAGCAACTCACGCCCCGTGCCTTGATAGCTATTACGCCCCAACTCCAGCACATAGCCACGATCACTGATCTCCAAACCTTGCCGTGCGTTCTGCTCAATCATCAGCACGGTCAACCCAATTTCTTCGTTGAGCCGTTTGATGGCACGGAAGATGTCCTTGGTGATCACGGGAGCCAAGCCTGCCGACGGCTCATCCATCAACACGAGCTTGGGTTCCCACATGAGCGCACGACCGATTTCCAGCATACGCTGCTCACCACCGCTCATGGTTTCGGCAATCTGGCTGGTGCGTTCACCCAAACGTGGGAAGAGGTCATAGACATACTCAATCTGTCGCTTGATGCGCTGCTGGTCCTGCTCCAAGTACATACCCATTTCCAGATTTTCGTAGACCGTCATTTGTGGGAAGACGCTGCGTAGCTGTGGCACAATCGTGATGCCCGCCTTGAGTGCATCCTGTGGGCGGATGTTGGTGATGTCACGGTCGTTAAAGAGGACGCGCCCTGCCCGTGTGCCGATAAAGCCATAGAGTGCCTTGAACACAGTCGATTTACCCGCGCCGTTAGGACCGATGACACAGACAATCTCCGTCGGCACAACATGCAGATTGACCCCTTTCAGAATATCATTATCGACATGATAGCCCGCATAAATATCCTGAACTTCCAGCAGCGGTTTTTCGCCATTATTCAACATAATTCATTCCTTTTGAAGGTTGAAAAGTTGAAGGGTTGAAAGGTTGAAGAGTTGAAGAGTTGAAGGTGTAACTATCAACTATCAACTATCAACTATCAACTATCAACTATCCGCACCAAAGTATGCCTCAATCACATCTGTGTTTTCTTTGATCTCATCCGGTGTCCCCTCGGCCAGCTTCTGCCCATAGTTGAGGACATAGACACGGCTACACAAATCTGAGATAAAGTTGATGTTGTGTTCCACCAGCAAAAAAGTCTTGTTCTCCTCATGGTTCAGTGTCGTGATGCGGTCTTTGATGGTCTCGATCAGCGTTGGGTTGACACCCGATGTCGCCTCATCTAGCAGAATGATGTCTGGGTCAGGCATCAGTGCCATGCCAAGCTCCAACAATCGACGTTGCCCACCAGACAGATTGCCCGCCTTTTCATCAATAATATGCCCTAAGAGCAAGAATTCAATCAAGCGACGTGCGCGCTCTTCGGTTTCTTTCCGGCTAGGCTTCATCATACTAAGAATGCCCTCACCCCGCCATTGACGGCTGATGAGCATATTTTCCAGAATGGTCATCTTGCGATAAACACGGATCACTTGGAATGTGCGCGCCAACCCCATGTGCGCAACCTGATGTGGTTTCGCTTGGGTGATGTCTTCGCCTTTGAAGAGAACTTTCCCCTCGTCAATGGTCTGTACACGGCTTAGGCAATCAAAAAGCGTGGTCTTACCGCTGCCGTTTGGCCCGACCAGCCCGACAATTTCGCCGGGATAGATGGCAAAGTCCACATTATTCACAGCCGCGAGGCCGCCAAAGAATTTGGAAACGCCGCGTCCTTCTAGCAGTGGTTGTTGTCCATTACTCACGACGTCACCTCCTTAGCTGAACTAGCGGATGATGATTCGTCTCTGTTGGATGAAGTGCCTCCAGTGAGCAAGCGTCCCAGTGATGTACCGCTACGGTCGCTGAGTGTACCCAGAATACCTTCGGGCAAGAAGAGGACCAACAAAATCAGTGTTGACCCCAGTACCAGCAGGTGGACATCGCCTAAGTTGGCCCAGATGAGGTCTTGTAGGAAGTAGAGCAGTGTTGCCCCCAGCGGTGGTCCCCAAACTGTACCCAGCCCGCCAAGCATACTCATCATAACCATTTCAATTGTGCGTGTCTCAAAGAAGACAACGTCCGGATCGATGAAGGTGTTCTGCCATGCCCAAAATGCGCCGACCAGTCCTGTCATGAATGAGGCGATCATAAAGATGGCGATTTTGTGATAGGTGGTGTTGATACCACGCATCTCTGCGCCCACTTCATCCTCGCGGATGGCGATCAGCGATTGCCCAAATTCACTGCGGCGAATCCACCATGCGACCGAGACGGCCAAGCCCATCAGTGCGACCATGACAAAATATTCACCCATGCGGAACCAGTCCTGTGGAAAGCCAAAGAGTGCATTTTGTGGTGGCAGGGTCAAACCCGCACCACCGCCTGTCAATGGTTTTGCCACGCGCGTAATCTCACGCATGGCCACAAAGACACCGAGCATGGCGATAGAAAAATAGGGGCCGCGTAGCCGTAGCGTTGGTAGCCCGATGAGCAGGGCAAAGATGGCTGCGCCCAGTCCTGCAAAGGGTAGTGCGGCAAAAAATGATAATTCTGGTGAGAACCAGAGAACATTGCCGCCCGATTGTGTCACAAGTGCGCCCAACACATAGGCCCCAATGCCAAAGAAGACGGCGTGTCCAAAGTCGACATAGCCCGTCATCCCGCCGATAAGATTCCAGTTGGAAGCGACGGTGATGAGGACAAAGAGTTGGCTCAATGTCTGCAAAAGCCCCATCAACGCATTTTTCTGCGTGATGATGCCCGAATAGGGAAAGGCAAATAGACAGACAATGAAGAGAATCCACAGCGCAAAGGCTACCCAGCCATGTGCAAATTTTTCAATTCTTTTGCGTAAAGTTGTCATATGTTTAACCTATCCCTTAATCTTCCTCATCCAACGGGCGCAATCCCTTGAGGATGCCTTGTGGTCGCACAATCAACACGACGACGAGCAACACAAAGCTGATGGCAACACCCAGATTTGTGCCGATGACTGGCACAAAGCGGGCAATCATCACCTCGGTCAAGCCCAGTACCATGCCGCCAATCAATGCACCTGGTACACGCCCTAAACCACCCAACGCGGTGATGGTGAATGCCTTGAGCGTAAATGGTGGTCCCATAAACGGATAGACGGGTACGGTCAAGCTGATCATGGCCCCCGCTGCGGCAGTCAACGCAATACAGATGCCCGCTGTGATGGCATACACTTGGTCGATCTCAATGCCGACGATGCGCGCTGCGGTCTTGTTCTGTGCAGCCGCACGGATGGATTTACCCAAGCGTGAGCGTTGCAGGAAGAGTGCTAGTGCAAACATGATGATGATGGAGGCGACAAAGATAAAGCTCTTGACATTGGGAAAGGTTAGCCCAAACATATCGGTTGCACCACTGTAGGATACATTGATGTACTTTGGGTCTGCCGTGTAGAGAACCTTGACCACATTTGCCATCGCAATGCCCAACCCAAAGGTGACAAGCAACGCCATGAGATGGGGACGCTCGATAATACGGTTGATGAGCAGGCGTTGGATCAGGTAGCCGACAATAAACATGATCGGCATAATGATGATGAGCGACATAAAGGGGTCCATGCCTAAATAAGTGGAGAATATCCACGCCAGATAGGCCCCAATCATGAGGTATTCACCATGTGCGAGGTTAATAACCCCCATCACGCCCCAGATGATAGAGAAACCAAGGACCATGACGGCATAGAAGCCGCCCAATAAGATGCCTTGGAGAAGTGCTTGTAAGATAGCGTCCATAATTGGTTTTGTTTTGAGAAGGTGGGTGATTAAGGCTATTCTGCAAAATACCCATTGAAACGCGGAATGAGCACTCTCTAGTGCGGGGCGTACACGAGAAAGCCGGCATTAGAGAATGCCTATTCCGCGAATTGTTATTTTTGTGGATTAGCCTAAGTAAAAAGAAACCGAGTTTTTTCAAAAAAACTCGGTTTCTTTTTACTTACTTAACCACCCGCTAAATGTAGATGCAAAAACTAGCGGTCGCTCCACGCTGGCATTGGATAGCGAATCTCAGCAGTTGCGCTGTCTTCTGGTGCAACAACCACAATTTCACCATCCTGAATCTGGATGCTACCCATTGGCTTACCCGCATTCTTGCCCGTCTCGTCAAAGCTGACGGGACCGTAGAAGAGTGTGAGGTCCATTGCGTTTAACGCGTCACGGACAGCAGCAGTCTCAGTTGATCCAGCCGCCTCGATTGCCAACTGCAAGGTCAACGCTGTTGCTGTAGACTCAGCCGCTTGGTATGTTGGTGACTCGCCCCACATTTCTTCGTACCGTTGGGCATATTCTTCGGCTGTGCCAAAATACTCATCTGCATAGGCCATTGTGCGTTCCCACTGTGTTGGCCCAATGATATATTCTGCGTCTGCACCGACTTCCTCAACGAAGACAGGATTGCTTGGTCCAACTGTGATGACCATTGCTTTTGGATTGAAGTCCAACTCTTTGGCTGCACGGACAAACAACAGTGCGTCGTTAAAGTGACCGCCACCCAAGAAGACATCTGGTTCCATTTCCTTGAACTTCGCCATG
>JBCCFC010000156.1:0-15455 GCA_039029935.1 Chloroflexota bacterium | reverse complement strand
GCCTGAACCTGCTCCCCTTCCTAAATCTTATCGCATACCTAAATCTCCTATTTTACCGGAACCTCCCTTACAATCTTATCCAGGCACACTTTTCTCTTTTTGTCCAATTCCCCTCCTTGCCTAATACCTACCCCTAAAAGCAGGGGGCTCCCCTGATACCGTTGACAGTGACATCAATCCATCGGGCGCAACCGATGTCTTCCCGCTGGCGACAGGTGAGGATAAGGATGACGTTGATGTGGGCTTGACACCTGGACAGGGTGGTATTGTGGTCGAGAAATCCACCAATGGTGAGGATGCCGACGACGCACCAGGACCAGCCGTCGGTGTCGGTGATACAGTCACGTGGGTTTATGTTGTCACCAACATCGGGAATGTCAACCTTGAGCAGATTACCGTGATTGACGACCAAGAGGGCGACATCACGGACTTCTGTCCAGCCGACAAGCTGGCATTCTTGGCGGTTGGTGATTCGTTCACCTGTACAGTCACAGGAACAGCGCAGGAGGGACAATATCGCAACGAGGTCACAGTGAACGGCTTTATCGAAAACCTTTCTGGCGAAAACGCAACCGACACCGATGTCAGTCACTATGTGGGTGAGGGTGCGGATTTGAGCATTGAGAAGAGTGACAACGTTGATCCAGCCGATGCAGGTGACGCGCTCTTCTACACCATCGTCTACAACAACGCGGGACCATCGGCTGCCACCAACGTGGTCATCGAAGAGACACTGCCATTGGGTGTTCTGCTCCACGAAATCATCAGCCAAGACCCAGACATTGGTGAACCAGCATTCATCTGGTCGCCTGGCGAGCCTGTTGTGTTGCGCTGGACGATTCCATCATTGGCCGCAGGTGCATCCGGTGAAATCGTGTTGCAGGTCGATACAGACCCAACGCTGGAAGGAGCAACCATCGACAATGTTGTCACCATCGACAGCGACACGCCAGACACCAACCCAGACAACAACGAGGACATTGAGCCAACTGACTTCCGCATCGGCGGTGTTGGTACACCAACGGCTGTCGAGTTGTTGAGCTTTGCCGCACGTGACCTACCGGATGACACAAAGGAAGTTCGTTGGGTGACGGGTGCAGAAGTCAACACACAAGGCTTTGATCTCTATCGTATGACGGGTGAAGCGGCGAGCTTTGATGCAGGGTCAGCAGCCCATGTCACCGAAGGTGTTGAGATTGCAGGTAGCAGCGTCTTTGGCGGTGAATACTTCTTCATCGACAGCAGTGCTGTGCCGGGTGTGATGTATACCTACTGGTTGCGGGAGACGGAAATCAGTGGTGATGTCAACACCTATGGGCCTGCGGGCGCAGCGGCGAATTTGAGTAGCATACCAACACAAGTTGGTCGCTTCTCGATTTTCTTGCCTGTTGTTCAACGATAATAGTAGTTGAAAGTTGAAAGTGGAGAGTTGAAAGTTAATAGCTGTTCACTTTCAACTCCCCACTCCCCACTTTCAACTTGGAACAGGCTGACGCTTCCAACCAATGAGTGCATAACTCATGCGGCGACACCAGAATGGCCCACCGAACTGCACAGGCTGTACATCATATAGGCCAGCATTCTCAAACATCTCAACCAGCTTGGCTTCTGCCATACAGGTTAAGCCCCATTGTAAATCGACAAGCGACCCCAAAAAGCTTGGCCGCGTTGTCATAATCAATAGTGGTGCATCTGGCTGTAACACACGAACCATTTCTTGTATACCGACCTGTGGTCGTGGCAGATGTTCAATCGTATGCGCCGTCATAACCATGCCAAACATGTTGTCAGTATAAGGTAGGTTGCGCACATCTTGCCTGCGGGTCTGTATAGAAATGCCCTGTTGGGCTAGATGGGTACGTGCGACGGTTGCCATCTCTGGCGATGTATCCACACCGTATAGCCTTAGATGACCAATATTGGACTTGAAGAGCGCAGCACTTAATGCACCCGAACCGACGCCACAATCCAAAACACTGGTTGTGCTATGCATTGTCTCACTCTTGGTAAAGCTGTTACGCAAATCATCATGCAGCCCTGTGAAGAGACTTGCATAGGCTCTATCATAACCAAACCGCTGAATTTTTTGCTGCCACTGGTCGGCAATCGAGTTATACGTTTCGACCAGCTCCTCCGGAGTCGGCTTAATGCGTTCGACGGAGAGTTGCCAAGTCAAAAATTGAACTTGCATAATGGATTTCTCTATACCCCCTGTTTTTCCCACCGCCATGCGTACCAAATGATCGCAACCATAGCCGTACATGCGACGGCATAAAAAAGCATGTCATCCAGATCGGGCGTCAGATTGTTGGCAACGGTCCCCACAATCATAATGAGTGCCCCGATTATATTGGCCCATCGACTGACGTTGACGTTCAGAACCTGCGTCAGAAAAATCATGCCAATGGGGATTTGCAACACAACTGCGGCAGAGAGTAGAATCCCCTGTGATACTTGCGCACCGTTTGATGTCATTGCTAGTAACTCTTCAAGATAACCGCTCCGCAGAAATTCATGAAAGTCGCGGAATGTCATATTGAACAATACCACGATCCACAGTGTCGAAAGCTTTATTTTCATCTCAAGTAAATTGATTTTTGGATTGATTGTCATGTTCATCTCCATACTTAGTCGTGAATAAGCGAGTTTCATTCTTCGCTTTGACCAAAGTATACAAGGATGGTGGTGGGCTGTAATCCCCACTTGTGGGGAGAGAGGTGGGGATTCATGTGGGGAGATGATAGGATGGGATTGGCTTTGTCTGACAAAAGATGAAATTTTGACTTACTGGTCTAGTGTCATCTGTGCTAAACTATATCTAACCCAAGTTTCTGCCTTTAAATCTTTCGTGATAGCAAAGCGGGGTTTCGACTCCGCATTGGCGATTTGCGCTGAAATTTGCCTAAAAGTTGAAGTTTTGGCCCAGCAAGCCCATTTTTAGGCTATAGGTCAAAACTTGGGTTACAATATGCTCATGGTCGAATTGTCACCTCTGTTGCGCATCAAACTTCACGCACCCACACTGCCCACCCAACTTGTGGCGCGCCCGCGGCTCGTCGAGCGTTTGCGCGCGGCTGGGCCGGGGCAGCTTTCTCTCATCGCGGCCCCGGCTGGCTCTGGCAAGACCACGCTGATTGTCGAGTGGCTTCATGGGTGTGATCAGCCCCTTGCATGGCTTTCGCTCAATGTGGGTGATGATGAACCCGTACGCTTCTGGACCTATGTCATCGCCGCGCTCCAAACCCATGAGCCAACCATCGGTCAAGGGACACTTTCTCTGTTGCAAACGCCGCCCACACCAACGATTGAGTCGATTCTCACCACGCTGCTCAACGACCTGCTCGACTGTCCCCCTGTTGTGCTCGTGCTGGATGATTATCACGTCATTACCAACTCGGCGATTCATACCGCTGTCGATTTCTTGCTTAATCATCTGCCGCCCACGCTTCATCTCGTTATCACCAGCCGCAGCACGCCACCGCTGGCCCTGGCCCGTCTGCGAGCGCGCCGCTTGCTAAACGATATTGGCGCGGCCGATCTGCGCTTCACGCGTGAAGAGGTTGCCCAATTTTTCGCCCGCGTTGTTGATGTAGATCTGACAGCCGATGAAGTTATCCTGCTGGATGAACGCATCGAAGGCTGGGTAACGGGGCTGCAACTTTCGGCCCTCTCTATGCAGAGTCACGGCAAAAAGAGCGATTTCTTGACGGCATTTACGGGGCAGGACCGCTATGTGGTGGACTATCTCTTGGAGGAAGTTTTCCAGCAGCAGATGCCAGAGATACAGACATTTCTTGTGCGGACGGCTATTCTGGATGAATTGAGCGGGGCGCTTTGTGATGCCATTATAGGGCGGGTAGATACTAAGCGGGCAGGTGCTGCGCAGACCGAGAATAGTCAAGAAATTTTGGAAGCGTTGGAGCGTGCCAACCTCTTCTTAGTACCATTGGATAACGAACGGCGGTGGTATCGCTATCAACATCTTTTTCGCGATTTCCTGCTGGGGCGGCTTGAGCAGACCGAACCGCTGGCAATCGCCGAATTACACCATAGAGCGGCAACTTGGTATCGTGAACAGGATTTGCTAGAGGCCGCCATCGAGCATGCCTTGGCGGGTAATGACGTTGAAATGGCTGTTGAGCTGCTACAGCGTGTGGCAACGCCCATGATCTGGGAGCGGGGTCAAGGATTAACCGTCCACCGTTGGCTAAGCGCGCTCCCAAACGAGATTATGGATGCACAGCCGCGGCTCACGCTTGACCTCATCTGGTCTCTATTTTTTAGCTGGCAATGGGGTGCGATTGGAGAGCAACTGACTAAAGTTGAAGAGATGCTGAGCGTTGACTTGACCGCGTTAGCCAATGAACCAGCATTAGTCGATGAACCAGCATTAGTCGATGAACTAGCACAGATCAATACACCCGGACGGGCGGCCCAACTATCCCCAGATGTGCAGGCTATGATGGGCGAAGCTGCTATGCTCGGTGCTCAACTCGCGGTTTTCCGTGCGGGCAATGAGCAGGCGCTGGCGCTGACTGATTTGGCCCTGCGTCTGATTGCGGATGATAATTTGCGATTGCGCAGTTTGCTCATGCAGTTGAGGGGGTTTGTATTCCGTTTAAGCGGCGACGGGGACCAAGCCATTGCTGCACTGACCGCGGCCACTGTTTTCGCTCAGAAATTTGGCACACTTTCGACTCAGATTGCCGCCCAATGTGATTTGGCTGAAGTAGAGATGATGCAGGGCCACCTTGACCGCGCAGCCCAAACATTCCAAGGGGTGATGGCATTAGCCAGCAAGCAGGGAACATGGCCGCTACTCTCTACAGGGGCGGCCTATATTGGTATGGGCGAATTGCTTTATGAACGGAATGATATGGAGGCCGCAGCCCAGCATATAGAGCGGGGTATGGCCCTCTGCGAGCAAGATGGTGCCCGTGATTACGTGCGACGCGGGCATCTGCTTATGGGGCAGGTCTATCAGGCGCAAGGCGAGTCAGCACAGGCCAATCGTGCGGTTGACGCGGCACTGGCTTCTATTAAGCATTTCCACATGCCGTGGCGACAGGGCCAAACCGAAGCACAGATTGCCCACGTTCAACTTTTATTAGGTGATGTGGCCGCGGCGATGGCGTGGGCCGAACGCTATGTGAATCGCACAACGGAAAATGACGCCACGCCCGCCTACGTTGCTCAACAAAATGATACGGTACTCATCCGCGTACAGCGCGCCGTAGGTAACATAGATGTTGAGCTACTAGATCGGTTGGTCGAGCGCGCAGAGCAATCTGGTTGGACGCGCAATCTTATTCATCTACTGACCATGCGCGCGCTGACCTTTGCACAACAAGACCATATGACGCGGGCGTTGACTACATTGACGCAAGCCCTCAACCTGGCTGAACCAGAAAGCTATATTCGCATCTTTGTCAATGAGGGTTGCCCCATGACCCGATTGTTGCAGACGGCCAGTTCACGCGGTGTGCAAACTACCTACATTGGCAAACTCCAAGCGGCCTTGATGCCTTTGACCAATGAAAGTCCCGTTGAAAGTTCCATTGTGAGTCCCGTTGAAAGTTCCGCCGCCGCCGATGCCCTCTTCGAGCCACTGACCGCCCGCGAAGTGAAAGTGCTGTCGTTGATGGCGGCGGGTCTATCGAACCGTGAGATTGGCAACGAGTTAACCATTGCCATCGGCACGGTAGCCAAATATTCCAACAATATTTTTACCAAACTCAACGTGCGCAACCGAACGCAGGCGACCCAACGTGCCCAGGCATTGGGCTTGATTTAGCGTTATCTACACAATTTTTTGCACATAAAATCGGTTTAACCCAAGCCCAACATCTTGCGAGGTGTTGGGCTTTTTTTATTCATCTCGCTCACTATCTTTGCAGTTTCTCTATATACTCTAGGGTTGGTCATTCCTGCGAAGGCAGGAATCTACTCTGACACAACTCTGGATTCCTGCCTTCGCAGGAATGACTGGCAAAAACTGCAAAGATAGTGATCTCTGTATGGCGAGGGAGACCGAAGTGTAAACAACCTTTTATCCTCACCTCACCCAATAAATAAACAAAAAAATAAACATCTGTTGGGTGACGCCGCCCCCTGTTTACCGCTACACTATGAACAGCAAGTCTGGGTAAGTGATGTCCAGAACGATTAATAGTAAATAGGAGAAAAATATGCTTACCAATCGTAAGAACCTAGCAATTTTTTTGCTGACCGTTGTTGCAGCACTCTTGCTGAGTGCTTGCACTGTACAAATGATCGATCCGAACGCTTCTGCGGAGGATAGCGGGGCCAACGAAAATGCGCTCATCAACCTACCCCCAGTTGAAATTTCGGCAGAGATGCCGTATGAGACCCAGTTTGTCGAGGTGCTTGGCTCACAAATGGCTTATGTGGAAGTGGGCGAGGGTGATCCGATTCTTTTTCTACATGGCAATCCAACCTCCAAATACCTCTGGCGCAACGTCATGCCTTGGTTGGAAGGGCAGGGCCGGCTCATCGCACCGGACCTGATCGGCATGGGCGAGTCGGATAAGCCCGATATTGGGTACACATTTGCTGAGCACAGCGAATATGTTGATGGCTTTATCGAGGCCCTGGACCTTGAGAACATCACCTTGGTTATCCATGATTGGGGTTCTGGTCTAGGCTTTGATTACGCACATCGCAATCCCGAGAATGTCAAGGGCATTGCCTTTATGGAAGCCTCTGTTTCGCCCATGCCAGCCTCTTATGAAACGATGTCGGCGGATGTGGCCGCCTTTCTCCAAACAGTGCGCACCGAAGGGGTAGGTGAGGAAATAATTTTGAATCAGAATCTATTTATAGAACAGATACTGCCTAGCTCGGTAGCCCGTAGACTGACTGAGGCTGAGATGAGCCACTATCGCGCACCCTACCCTGACCCAGAGTCGCGCTTGCCTTTGCTGGTATGGCCACGACAGATACCGATTGATGGCGAGCCAGCCGATATGGACGCACGCGTCAACGCCTATAGAGCGTGGCTGATGGAGAGCGAATTGCCAAAACTGCATGTCTATGTGAGTCCAGGGGTGCTTAATCCACCAGAGATGGTCGCCTTCTTGAGCCAAACAATGACCAACTACGAAACCGCCTATGTCGGCCAAGGGCTCCACTTCATCCAAGAAACTCAACCCGAGGCCATTGGGCGAGCGATTAGCGACTGGGTACGGCGGAATTCGAAGTGATTGATAAGACCTCCGGTAGGTGTCCGCCGAAAACATGAGTGATTACCAACTATTTGCCAGCGGACACCTACCGGAGGTCGGGTCGAGTATCCCACTCAAGGACGAAGACCCAGAAATCTGAACGTGGGTCTACAAAACCTTATTGACTACTTTGGTGGCGAGCGGCTGGATAGCACATTGTGTTCTGATGCACAGAAACTTAAACACTACTGGAATAGCGATTTAATAACATACCCACTTGGGTCAGACCCGCACGGGACGTGCTAACTGAACGAGCGCACATTATTAAATCGCTATTCCTACAAAGGAGATAGCCTAATGGCAACATCTAAATCGTCTAAGCAATTTGAAGGAAAGAGAGCCTTGGTTACAGGGGCGAACTCAGGTCTAGGCTTTGAAGCGGCCGCACAACTTGCCGAAGCAGGCTATAGCTGCGTCACTTTGGCCTGTCGGACGCTCGAAAAGGCCGAGGCAGCCAAACGGGCACTCGCCACCCGCGTGGGTTCGGACCCGTTCGAAATTTTGGCTGTCGATGTCTCTAGCATCGAGTCTGCGCGGTCCGCGTGCGACGAACTCGTGAGGCGCGGCCACCCTATTGATGCCCTGCTGCTAAACGCTGGCATGGCTTCTGGCAAGGAGATGGAGAAGAGCGTAGATGGTCTCGAAATCGCGTTCGCATCATCGATCATTGGCCATCACGTAATGACGATGCAGCTTCTCGATGCTGGTATCCTACCGGACGGCGCACGCGTCGTGATCGCGGGTTCGGAGACGGCGCGTAACGACCTTCCAGCAATGATGGGCATGCAGCTTTATGACTTCGCTACTGATGCGCCACAAGAGTTTGGCAGTACCCTTCATGAAGCCATGGTCTCTTTTGCGAGAGGGGCAAAGCCAAACTTATTTAACAACAACCGCTACTATGCGACGACCAAAGCCTTCACATCTTGGTGGACTGCCGCCCTAGCGCGCAAGTATGGCGAGCGCATCTCGATTTTCACAGTCTCACCGGGTGCCACTATGGGCACGAACGGCACCCGACACGCGACTGGTCTCCAGGGCTTCTTAATGACCAAGATTATGCCCGTCATTGGGCCATTCCTCGGCACGTCCCAGCCCGTTTCGCTCGGAGCCAAACGCTATGTCGATGTCCTAAACGAGGTCGGTGGAGTGTACGTTAATGGCAAATCCTATATGTCCAAACCG
This sequence comes from Chloroflexota bacterium, assembly GCA_039029935.1. GTDB lineage: Bacteria > Chloroflexota > Anaerolineae > Caldilineales > Caldilineaceae. The sequence continues at coordinate 7,026 of JBCCFC010000156.1, read as the reverse complement.
AAGAAACTTGTCGGCCCCATCCAAGAAGTGACCGACGATCACCTCTTGGATGTCGAGCGCCAAGAGACGGCTTGGAACGTTCTCAGCGACCTCACTGGTCTAGCGGTTAATTCACTCGCCCAAAACACCGGAGCCGCTTAGAGCAGGTACGTAACTCTATTGCCAATAGCTGGAGAAATTCAACACCTATAGTTAAAGAGGAGCATGAACATTGAAGAAAATACTATCTTATCTATGTGGGGCACGATTGGGGTGGTCCGGTTGGCATGGGGGCACTTGCCCGCACGCCTGATCTGCTCAAAGGTGCCGTCATTCTCAACACGGCCTTCGGTGTCCCAACAGACCCCCAGACCCTTTCAGCACCGCTTAGAATCATCAAAACACCAATCGTCGGAGAGACCTTGTTCGAGGGCATCCGTCTTGGTTACATAACTTGTTCATTTCTGCTTCTATGGCTGGCTTTCGTGCCTAGCCAATATAAGCGTTAGTATCAGCAAAATTTTGAACAGTCTTAGCGTTGCTCTTGTTTGACAATTTGGGTATATGCAAATGGTACGATACAATATTATTTATGCCATTTCATCTTCATGCAACTTGGTTATCTTCAGAGGAGCCATTTCCATCTGGGCATTTGTTCCTCTGGGCAGAAAATATAGCGGCAAACCCAGCAGCAGGGAATAGTCCTGTCGCCAATCAAGCCTTAACCAAGGATTCTCAACCAACATCATCTGGTCTGCAATGGCAACCAGGGTCACAAAGCGCAAACGCGCTATCAACAACAAAACTACCGGACAAAATTCCGTCCCACTCATCACAGGTATCGGTGGGACAAGTGCGTTCGCTTCTGATCAGCGAGGGGATTTACCCAGCATCACAGTCCTCGTTGCTGCGTCCAGCCAATGCCAATGTCTGGCTACCAACCCAAGCAGGTGTGCCTCAGCAACACCAAGGGATCATCCAGAATGCGCTGCGCAATACCAAGACAAATAGTAACAGGGCTACTGGTGTATCCAGCCAACATGAATCTGGTCCAACAGCCACGCTCCAGCCTTGGCAAGTGACGGGTTTGCGGTTGCCGCCATTAGAAACGTTGACCTTTCTGAGCCATTTACGCAACCAGACACAGACGCAAAACCGTGCCAAACAACCAGTGGCCTCGTCCCTACGTCGTTTACGGCTTGGCAATGAACTGCACTTTTGGAGCAACGCCGCCAAATACATTCTCGAAATTCTGGTAGGGCAACACTATTTCCCTGGCTTACGCACGGGTAATGCAGGCCAGATGATTGCTGTTTGGCAACCGCTTCTATTGGATACGCGCATCAAACAGCGTGCCGAATCGTTGGCTCAATCCATGCCACCCGTTTGCCGAGGCTATAACATCACCACGCTGGACCAAGCTCCAACCCCAGTGGCCCTGCTCGATCATTTTATGGTGTCATTGCTGAACGTCGCTATCCGCGATTGGGCGTCGCCACCTGTAGACAGCACCCCGTCCACAGGTCAAGTTGAACCCTCGCGTTTGGTCACGTCCGCACAGGGGATTGCCCAGTTTCCATCGCGTACACCAGCCCTGCACTGGATGGAGCAACTGATGGCGGCATCGGGGCATGTACATCTGCCCCCTCAACTCAGCTATCAACTACAACGGGATTGGCGCAACTGGATTGAGCAACTGCATGTCACCAGCGATACAACTTTCCGTGTCTGTTTCATCATCAAATCGTCAACCGATCAGGAAGAAGCGTCTACACAGCAGACACAGGATACTGATACCATAACCGAGACTTCAGCCGAAACTTCCGCAGAGACGCCATCCCCCAAACCACTCACACAGGCATCCACGGCGTCTTGGGTGTTGGAATATGCCTTGCAGGCACCAGATGATACCAGCTTGCAGATTCCGGCCAGCGAGATATGGCGGTCACAGACCAATACATTCCGCGTTGGCGACAGGCGGATTGAACGGCCACAGGAACGGCTACTCAGTGGTCTGGAGTTGGCGGGGCGATTTTTTGCGCCCATTGCCCGTAGCCTGCGCAGCCCAACGCCAGAGATGACGCTGCTCTCAACCCATGAAGCCTATGACTTTTTACGCAATGTCAGCCCGCTCTTGGAAAGTAGTGGCTTTGGTCTTGTGCTGCCTGATTGGTGGCAGATGGAGCAGCGGGTACGACTGGGGCTACGTCTCCGTTTGGTCAGCGATGAGTTGGATGATCCCAACACGCTGAGTGCAATGGGGTTGACGCCTGCACGTCCGCTCAACTTGGGCTATGCGTGGGACTTGACGCTAGGTGGTGAACGACTGGAAGCAGAAGACTTTGCGCGCTTGACAGAGAGTGGGTCACCACTGTTGCAGATGGGCGAACGTTGGATCGAGTTGGACCCTGCGCAGATCACCGCTGCCCGACAATTTCTCTCGGTTGGCACACAGAGCGGTGTCCTCAGCCTCCTGCAGGCGATCCGCATGGCACAGAGTATCATCGACCTGTCAGATTACGAAGTTGGAGAGACTAGCTCCACCATATCAACCGTTTCCAGAACACAGCCTGAACCACGCACCAGTGCCAGTATAGATGGCGCAGGTGATCTGGCACAGAAATTGCTGGAAGCCACCCATGAAGGCAAAAAAGTTGGCTTTAACCTGCGCTCACTCACGGTCGATGCCATTGATGTCGAAGGCGTCCTCACGCATGTACTGGACCAGCTACGGGCGGCCAACGATATGACTGAACTGATGGAGCCTGCCGGATTCGTCGGGACCCTACGCCCCTATCAACGGCGCGGTCTCGGCTGGCTGATGTACCTACGCCGCTTGGGTCTTGGTGCATGTCTTGCCGATGACATGGGACTAGGCAAAACCATCCAAGCCCTCGCCCTACTCCTCCACGTTCGCATCCCACTGACCACAGGACACCGACTTACTGACCCACCGAATACTGACCCACCGAATACTGACCTACTGGATACTGACCCACCGAATACTGACCCACCGGATACCGTCAAACCCGCCCTCCTCATCTGCCCAACCAGCGTGATTGCCAACTGGCGACGGGAGACCGAACGCTTCGCCCCCTCCCTCCGCATTTTGGTGCATCATGGCACAAACCGACTGGCGGGCGATGTCTTTATTGAGCGACTGGCACAGACCGACTTGGTGCTAACGAGCTATGGCACGGCGCGGCGTGATATCGAGTTGCTGGGGGACTGTCAATGGGGCGACTTGATTCTGGATGAGGCGCAGAATATCAAGAATCCTGGGGCCAAGCAATCACAGGCGGTGCGTCAATTGCAAGCCGATAACCGCATTGCACTCACGGGCACACCAGTCGAAAATCGTCTCTCTGAACTGTGGAGCATCATGGGCTTTCTCAACCCTGGCTATCTCGACAATTTTGAGCAGTTCCGCAAACGCTACATCATCCCCATCGAGCGTTATAATAATGTCGTCCAGGCGACCGAACTGCGTAGCTTGGTCCAGCCCTTCCTCCTCCGCCGACTCAAATCCGACCCCGAAATCATCTCTGATCTGCCCGAAAAGCATGAAATGGCGGTCTTCTGCACATTGACGCGTGAACAGGCCACACTCTATGAGCAGACTGTGCAAGAAGCCCTCACCACGCTGACGGCCAGCCAAGGCATCCAGCGGCGCGGCTTGATTCTGGGCTTGCTCACCAAGCTCAAACAGATCAGCAACCACCCCGCGCATTTTCTCAAGGAGCGTAACCCGCTGGGCGGACGCAGTGGCAAGCTTGACCGCCTGACCGAAATGCTCGAAGAGGCACTCTCGGTCGGCGACCACGCACTTGTTTTTACACAGTTTGTTGAGATGGGGCATCTGCTCCAACGTCACCTCCAAACAACGCTTGGCGTCGATGTGTTATTTCTACATGGCAGCACCTCGGCCAAACAGCGCGATGACATGGTGCAAGCCTTCCAGCACCCCGACGGCCCGCCCATCTTCATCCTCAGCCTACGCGCAGGCGGCTCCGGCCTCAACCTCACCCGCGCCAACCACGTCTTCCACTTTGACCGCTGGTGGAACCCCGCCGTCGAGAACCAAGCCACTGACCGCGCCTTCCGCATTGGTCAAACGCGCAACGTCCAAGTCCACAAATTTGTGGTTGCAGGGACACTGGAGGAGCGCATCCACGAACTGTTGGAGAGCAAACAGGCGTTGGCCGACACGATTGTGGGCAGCGGTGAAGATTGGCTGACTGAGTTGGATACGGATCAACTCAAGGATTTATTGCTACTGCGGCGGGATACGTTGTCAAGTAAGGGGACGGGGAAAGGGCAGATTGAGGTGCGGAAGTTGGATGAATCATCATAAACGTTTGAGTACCGGAGCGGATCACCCCTCAACCACATCAATGTTAATCAATCACCCTGCACCCATGCACAGTGCCCGACCATGCCAAACTGACGCCTTGGCGCATCCAAGTGGTGTAGGGTGAAGCACGTGAGCGGCTGGGCGACCACTATCTTTGCAGATTTAGTTATGCGAAGAAGGAATGATTAGAGAATAAGATTTTCGTAAAGTTCATCAGGTTTAACCTCCTGATGAGTGAATAGATGGTAAAGATGATGGAGAAAGTGGGTCCAATGAACGCGTCGAGTATAGCGACAAGCATCGCCAATGGTAGTATGGTTGCCAGACTCAAGTTGAAGACGGTTACGTTCTAGTTCAAGAAAGAAGTAAGCAGCCATGACCAAAGTCCAAAAGCGAAGAATGGCATTGGCGTCCATGAGCTGATAATTGTCAAGCCCAGGCAAGTCTTTGGTGTCGGCAAAGAGAACCTCAATCTGCCATCGGGTAGCGATGTGCGTAAGCAGAGTATTGGTGTCAGCCTGAAGGTCACTGGAAGCCCAAAAGCGAGTCTCGCCATCAAGCGTTTCGCGTACGAGAATGAGCTGACATTTGTAGAGCTTGCGGACACGAGTGGTGACAACATGAACATAAACCCAATGTTTACCAGTGGTACTAGGCCAAAGGACGCGCTTAAAATCATCCGGTTTGAGTTGAGCGGCATAGTCACTGAATTTCTGCCAGTGCCATTTTTTTGAATCGGGATCGGGATCGTCAATCCGCAACCAACGATTACACCGTAGACCCGTCGTAATGAGGAATCCTCGTTCGCGCGCCGCTTTCCAGACTTTTTTTTGCGCCATACCAACTGTCGAGTAAAACGTGTGTCATTGTATCTTCTGCTGGTGTAAAAGTACGAATGATATCTATCATAATATCAATTTTACTTTGAAAAGTTACGTCTTCTTTTTCGCACACAGCCTTTTGCCGATACATCTTGGGTTCAAGAGGACAACGACGTCCCAACAACACATACATGCTTTCGACTAAGCTGTGGCCCGTCACCGTTTTCTTCGCTGTATTCGAGTAGTGATGACCTAATCCCCCCATCTTCTTGCCTCTGACTTTGTGCATCACTGAGTCGTCCCCTATCAAATAACCTGTTACTGCGGTCTTTTTGCGACTCCCTTTGCCTTTCTTCGGTCGTTTGGCTCGACGACGAGCATGTTCGGCTCTCACCTCTGGTGCCAGCTCTAGTTGGAACAGTTTCAGCCATGTTTGGCTCACCTTTCCTGTTGACCATGGCGCACTTGACAAAAATCGGCTTGTCCCCGATACGCTTACACTCTTCTCTACCTGATTGAGCAATCCACTTAATGTGCTACCTCCTTGACACAACATCAGTCCCAGAAGTATGATGACAAAATACTTGTACTGTGGTTGGCTAAAGCAGTGTCTGTAGTGGCGCATATATTTTTCGAGCCGTTCATCCAAGCAGTTTAGTGGTAAGCGCATCTTTTCTCCTAACCCTTTTGCCTTGTTCATTCTCCCTTTCAACAACTTGCGAGTGCAGGTTGTTGAGTCCTGTTAGATTTTAACCTTTTTCGGGGTTTATCACAATCCTCTGCTTGAATATTCACACCTTTTCTTCCCCTTACACAATTTGCAAACTCCAACTCCGCGTCTTGTTTGGACACCTTTTCTCCTTCGCATAACTAAATCTGCAAACATAGTGGCGACATCTTTGCTGAGTTCTCTCAAGAGAACTGGTCGATGATACTTTGCAGAAGTTGATATTGATTGGTGGTTTCAAACTAGGGGTGTATCTGCTGGATCAGGAGTCGGCGGCTGATGCCGCGACATTGGCTTCTGCTGGGGACGATGTGGCTGAATCGTGTCCACCAATCCATAGCGTAGAAACCAGCCAGTATTCTTTCTGCTGGTTTGGTTACTCAACCGCAAACACGCGAAAATCCTGATTTCCAAAGCAATAGATCACAAACTGTGACACCTTCGCCTCTGGATACTCACGTGCCAACCCCTGGACATAGCCCCGAATCTGATCCAAATCCTCTTCCTGCACCTTAAACTCGTCGAGCTTGATTTTGTCTGTGCTCAACTTTTTCTGAATCGCTGTGTTCGAGTAATACTTAAATTCAATCACCCAGCGGATGCCCGCAAATTTCTCGTTGTGTTTGCCGATAAATTCAAGATCGCTCTTGCCTTCGGGGTAGGAGCGTTCGACGTTCCAGATAAAATAGCGGGAGAGGTGTTGCATACAGACGTGATAGAAGGTCGTGCGATAGAAGTTTTCGTTCATTTGCGGGAACACGGCTTCGGGTAAATGTTTGATGTAGGATTCCCAATAAGCCGTAAACAATGCATTCAGGTCTGGCTCACGCACAAAGGCCATTAACGCATCCTTGTATGGATTGGTCATATCCAGCTTGTTGTAGTCATTAAAATATTCGAGAAAGACCTGATACATATTCAAATTTGGAAAAGAGAGCGAGAAGTCGTCTTGACGGGTTAGCAACCCTAGATAGAAAAGCGCGTTGGGAAAGAACCGTTTATCAAAAAATTTTTTGACATTAAATTTGTTGGTGAGCGCATAGTTATTATATGAAATGGTGTCTCCAACCGCCAGTTTATTGACCATCTTCTCGGCCTCTATCTCATTGGCGATACGCAGCCGCTCTATCCACCCCATATCCGTT